>CAZANW010000013.1:0-34777 GCA_964486625.1 uncultured Halobacteria archaeon | reverse complement strand
GGGCGGGGGGGCGGCGGGAGCGGGCGCTGCCGGGGTTTCGCCGACCTTCAGTTTCTGGGCGAGCCGGTCGTAGTTCCTGCGCGCGGCCCCCTGCAGGTTCGGGGCCTTGTTCTCCGCCGCCATAGTCGAAACGTTCCCCGGGCGTTTTAATAATCTTGCGACCCATCGGATGCGGAATCATGGACGCGAAGGAGGCCCCCCGGCGCCGGATTTGGAACCTGCTGGAGGAACAGAAAGTGACCCGGTTTCCAAAGCCCGTCGCGGGTGGGGGTCGCAACTTCGGGGGGAGGAGTCACCCCTGGGAAACCTTGCCGAAGAGTTTAAAATGAGGGCCCCCGGGGGTTGGGGAATGGCCTCGGAAGCGGAGGATGGCCCGTCCAGATACTTCGCCGAGGAGCGGACCGAAACAGTCTCCATCCAGTTGTCGAAGGCGACCAAGGAGGCCCTCGACCGCTGGGCCCGCAAGGCCCGCCTGAGCCCCGAGAGCCTCGCCGGGGCCCTGGTGTCGGAGTGGGCCCACCACGCCGGGGGTGTCTGGGCCGGGATGTGGTCCAAGGGGCAGCGGGTGGTGATTGACTGGCCCCTGAACGGCCATTTCGTGATTCTTCGCGTGCCGAAGGGAGCGAAGTGATGGCGGAATTCCTCGGCAAGCCCCGGCCCACCCGGGAGGACATCTCCGCCTACATGAGGGACCAGAACATCCTCGTCGAGTATTTCCTCGACGAGATGAAGCCGAAGATTCACCTCACGGTGGACCCCGAGGTGTGGGGCGAGTTCGAGAGGGCGCTGGTGAAGAGGTTCGGGAAGTTCTCGCCCGTGAACGTCCAGAAGGCCGCCCAGGAGGCCCTGCGGGAATGGGTCGAAAAAAATCGGCGGTGAAGAGGGCGAAGTCCGGGCGGCCTCCCAAGCGCGCGGCTCCGGCCCCTCCGCCCGAGCCCTACGTGCCCAATTGGGGCGAGGTGGACCCGGGCCTCTACGAGGACCTCCTGGAGTGGGTGGACACAATAGAGATTGATTAGAGGTCGGGTATCCAGCGGTTCTCGCGATACCAGCGCGCGGTTTCGAGCATCCCCTCCCGGAAATCGGGGTGGAGTGGCTTCCAGCCCAGGGCCTTGAGGCGCGAGGTGTCGTAGGCGTATTGCCCCGTCAGGTAGTAGAGCCAGCCCCGGTCGAGGCGGGGCTTCAAGGCGTCCACGAGATTGTGCCTCGCCACGAGTTTCCTCCACCCCTTCTCCATCTTCCGGTTCAGCCGCCACTCGACGGGGCGCCCGACGCGGAGGCCGGCGCGGACGAGGAGCCCGGAGACCGGGATGCGCGGGCCCTTTCCGACTCCCGCCGCCTCGGCCACCGCCTCCAGCGTCTCGCCGATGGTGGTGGGCCGGTCGTCCGCCACGTGGAAGGCGCGCCCCTCCGCGCTCTCCGAGCGCGCCACCGTCAGGGCCGCCCGGGCCACGTCCTCGGCGTGGATGTGGTGGCCCCGGGTCCCGCCCTTCAGGAGGATGGCCCTCTTGCCGTCGGCCTTCAGGAGGACGTAGGCCGCGAGGAACATCGCCTGGCCGTAGCGGGAGCGGGGGCCGTAAACGAAGCCGGGCCGGAGGACCCGGACCGGGAGCCCGCCCTCATGGCGGGCGCGCCAGACCGCCTCCTCTGCCTCGGCCTTGCTCCTTTCGTAAGGGTTCCGGGGCCGGAGGGGGTGCGCCTCTGTGGCCGGGGGATTCCGGATGCTCCCGTAGACCGCCACGGTGCTGGCGTGGACGAACGACTTCACGCCGGAGCGCGGGAGGGCCGCGCAGAGGTTCCGCGTGACCTCGACGTTGGCGCGCCGGAGGACCTCCGGGCGGGCCCCGAGATCGAACATGCCGGTGAAGTTGTAGGCCTCCTCCGCGCCGTCGAGGAGGGCGGCCTCCACCGGCCGCGCAAGGTCGGCGTGGACCGCCTCGGCCCCGAGGGCCCGGGCGGCCGAGAGGTCGGCCCCCGGCCGGTCCACGGCCCGGACCCGGGTCCCGTCCTTGACCAGGGCCTCGACGACGTGGGAGCCCAGGAAACCCGCGGCGCCGAAGACGACGGCAATCCCCATCAGTTCGCGCCGGGGGGGTTCGCGGGGGGTTTTCCGAACATCTCCCGCACCTTCCCGCGCTGGATTTTGCCCACCGGGGTGACGGGGAGGCTCTCGGCGAAGACCACCGACCGGGGCTTCTTGTAGCCCGCCATCTTGCCCTGGCACCACGCGACCAGTTCGTCGGCGCTCGCATTCGCGCCGGGCTTCAGTTGCACCACGGCCCGGACGACCTCACCCCACTCGGCGTCGGGGAGCCCAATCACGCACACCTCCTGGACCGCGGGGTGCTTCGCCAGGACCTCCTCCACCTCCAAGGGGTAGATTTTCTCGGCGCCCGAGTTGATGCACTCCTGGAGCCGCTCCACCGTGTAGATGCGCCCCTCGGCGTCCCTCCAGCCGAGGTCGCCGCTCCGGAACCAGCCGTCGCGCATCACGCGGGCCGTGCGCTCGGGGTCCTTGTAGTAGCCCGCCATGACCGTGTCGGACTTGTACCAGATTTCGCCCGCCTGCCCCGCCGGGACCTCCCGCCCCTCCGCGTCCCGGATGGAGACCTCGATGCCGGGGAGGCCGAAGCCCACGCACCGCTCCCTCACCTGGGCCGGGTCCCCGTCAATCATCACGCTGGTGGCCGGGGACATCTCGGTCTGGCCGAAGATGTCCACCACGAGGGCGTTGGGGAACTTCTGGAGGATGCGCTGCTTCGTCTCCCGCGGCAGGAGGGCGGCCCCGGAGAGGGCCGAGGCCACGGCTTCCGTGGGCGCGGGGTCCCGCTCCAGGTGGTCCAGGAGCCTCTTCCACATGACGGGAACCAGGAGGAGGGTGTGGAGTTCGTGCTTCCGGAGGAGGTCCGCCACCTCCCGGGGGTCGAAACTCGGGTTTTTCAGGAAGACGAGGACCCCCTCCCCCGAGATGATCCAGGTGGCCATGGCGGCGTAGCCCGCCCCGTGGAAAAGCGGAGGACCGAGGAGGAGGCGGGAGATGGTCCGCTCCTTGAGGGCGTATTTGCGCATGATTCGGAGGTAGCGGAGCCCCTTCCCGAGGGGGGCGATGCGGTATTTTCCGGTGAGGGGGCCGGTCACGGCGCGGCCCACGCCCCGGATCTTGGCCAGGCGGCTCTGGCTCCAGAGGAAGGCCTGGAGTTTGCCAATCTCCAGGGGGATGTTTCCCCGGGTCGCGATGAGCACGTGGGGCTCCTCGGGCTCCCCCCGGTAGATGCGCAGCTTGTCCTCCTCGACCCTCAGGGTCATCTTCTGGCCGTCCTGCTGGATGGTGAGAGGGACGCCGCCAATCTCCGGCGAGCGCAGGGCCTGGACGAAGGCCCCGAGGCGGGTCTCCAGGGCCAGGGAGATGCGGCGCTCGAACTCGGTCGGGGCCCGCTTCCCCCCCAGGGGCGGCAGGAAGGCGTTCATGGCCCGGGCCACCTTGTCCACGTCCCGGAGGAAGTGGTTGTAGGTGAGGACCACTCCCTTGGGCATGCCGGTCGTCCCGCCGGTGTAGATGAGGACCGCCGTGGCGTTCTTGGAGACCCGGCTCCGGAAGGAACCGGGCCGCAGGAGGGAGTCGTAGGGCCTCATCCCGGCGGGCGCCGTCCCCGGCCCCTGGACGACGGACTCGACCCCGAGGCGGGCCTTCTGGACCTCCGGGAGGAACTCCCGCTCCATGAGGAGGACGCTCGCGTCGCTGTTGCCCACCACGTATTCCAGTTCGGGCGCGACGTACCTGTAGTTCAAGGGGACCGGGACCGCCCCCAGTTTCTGGAGGGCGAAGTTGGCCTCCAGGAACTCGGGGCAGTTGCGGAAGAGGAGCGCCCCCTTGTCGCCCCGCCCGACCCCCATCTCCTCCAGGCCCCGGGCGAGGGCCGAGGCCCGGCCGTCCAGTTCCCTCCATGTGACCGCCCGGTCGCCCTGGAGGAGGGCGGTGTCGCCGGGGATGTAGCGCGCGAAGCGCTCGAGGAGGGAGGCGAACACGCCCGGACTTTCCCGCGAGCCATAAAAACGTTCACTGTCGCGGGGGAAAGTTACCGTTGCCGACGGGACGCGGACGATGCCGGGGGGACGACGCCCCCAAGTGGCATCGTTGCCGACGATATGAGAGGGTTCCCGAGTGGAGCGGCAACAAAACTGGTATCGCCCGGTTCCGGCCCAAGAGAGTCGTGCCGTTTCATCGCCGTGGAGCCGATGGCCTCCCCGCCCGTCCTCGTCGTGGAGTGGGCCTGCGGCGAGTGCGGGGAGAGCTGCCCGACCGCGGAGGAGGCGGCCGTCCACTGCGACGCCTCCTGGTGGGAGGCGATTGAAGCCGCCCGGAACCTGGAACTCGCGGCGGCGCGTGCCTGATGGAGAGGAGGCCCCGACATCCGGCCCGGAGGGGCGCCCCGCGGCCGCCGGCCCCGGGGAGCCTGGAGAAGCGGGTCCGGGAGTGGGCGCGGCAGGAGGTCCTGGCGTGGATGACGGAGATGGAGAGGGCTCTGCACGAGCGGTTCCAAACCCTTGCAGAGACCGACGTCCGAATCATCCGCGAGTTGAGGAGACTGCAGGACCCCACCAGCCCGCAGCGCCCCGGGCCGATGTGAGGATATTCCTTCCTTCTCGCCCACGGCCCCGATGAAACGCGTTGCACCCGGTTTCACCCGCAGGCAGTAGTTGCCTTTCGGGGGTGGATATGCGATGATTCGCGCTGCCTCCCTTCCCTCCCCAGGCCCCGGGGGCGGCGCGGAACCGTCCCCGGGGCCACGCTCCTCTCCCAGCCTCCCCGGAGGGGGGTCCCGCCCGGGCCCCCCCTCCCCCTCCTCGCGCGCCCCCGGGAGCGGGTCCCGGCGCAGGCCGGACAAACTCATCCTCGGCATGACCGCGGTTCTGGCGGTGAGCGTCGCGGGGGTCGCGGTCGAGACCCTGGAGCAACTGGGAGTCGCCGTCGAAACGGAGCCGAACCCGTCCCATGTCGCCTACCTCGCGGCCCTGGCGGCCATGGCCGGGATTGCCGCCATCACCGTCGGCTACACCAGGAGGCTCCGGGCCGAGGCCGCCCGCCAGCAGGAGATGGAGGCCGTCGCCCGGGAGTCCGCGCGCCGGATCGAGGGACTGGTGAACTCCCTGGACGGCATCGTCTGGGAGGCGGACCCCCGGACCTTCCAGGTCTTCTTCGTCAGCCCCCAGTTCGAGCGGCTCCTGGGCTACCCGGCCGCCGATTGGCTCTCGGGCCGCCTCACGTGGAAGGACCTCATCCACCCGGGGGACTACGACCGGGTCATCGAGACCTGCGCGCGGGAAATCGCCGCGGTGCGGAACCACACCCTGGAATACCGGATGGTGGCGGCCGATGGGCGGGTGGTCTGGTTCCGGGACGTGACCACGGTGGTGGAGGCGGGGGGCCGGCCGACGAAACTGCTGGGGATTCTCGTGGACATCACCGAGCGCAGGAGGGCCGAGGAGGCTCTGACCCTGTTCCGTTCCCTCGTGGACCGCACGAACGACGCCATCGAGGTCATCGACGCCGGGACCGGGCGCTTCCTGGACATGAACGAGAAGGCCTGCCTGGCCCACGGTTTCACCCGGGGGGAGTACCTGGCGCTCACAGTCCCGGACGTTGACCCACGGGTGGCTGAACGGCCCTGGGAGGAGGTCCGGGAGGAGGTCCGGCGCGGCGGGAGCATCGTCTTCGAGAGCATCCACCGGCGGAAGGACGGCTCCGTCTTCCCGGTCGAAGTGAACTGCACCCACGTCCGGCTCGACCGCGATTACATGATTGCGGTGGTCCGCGACATCACCGAGCGGAAGAAAGCTGAGGAGGCCCTCCACGACAGCGAGGAGAAGTTCCGCCTCCTGACAGAAAAAATTCCGGAGATATTCTTCATCCTCGAACCGGAGACCGACCGGGCACTCTACACCAGCCCGGCGTTCGAGAAGATTTTCGGCCGGGGCCTGGAGTTCGCCAACCGCTCCGCGTGGTCCTGGCTGGAGGCGGTCCACCCGGATGACGCTCCGTCCCTTCGGGGAAAAATCGCCGCGGGCCTTGCGACCGCGAAGGACGGTCCTCCCGGAGGCTCGCAGGACGAGGAGAACGAGTTCCGCATCCTCCGGCCCGACGGCTCCGTCCGGTGGGTCCGGGCCCGGGCCTTCCGGGCGCCGGGCGGCCCCGGAACTCCGCTCCGAATCATCGGGCTGGTTGCCGACGTCACGGAGCAGAAGCGCCTCCAGGAGCGGCTGCGCCAAACCCAGAAGTTAGAAGCGGTGGGCCAACTGGCGGGCGGCGTCGCCCACGAACTCAACAACCCGCTCCAGGCCATCATCGCCTACTCCAGCATACTGGAGCGGAAGGCCGCCGCGATGCCGGAGGGGCCCGAGGTGGAGCAGTGCCGCAAGACCGTCAGCGCCCTGCGGGGGGCCGCGGAGCGGAGCGCGAAGATTGTCAAGGGGCTCCTCTCCTTCGCCCGGAAGGACGGGGTCACGATGACCACGGTGGACCTCAACGACCTCGCCCGCTCCACCGCCGAGTTCCTGAGCCACACCCTGGGGCTCCAGGAGGTCCGGGTGGAGCTCCACCTGGCTCCCGGGCCGCTCCCGGTGCGGGGCAACCCGGTCGCCCTCCAGCAGGTCCTCACCAACCTCCTCATCAACGCCAAGGACGCCATGCCCGGGGGCGGGACCGTGGCCCTCCGGACCCGGCCCGAGAACGGCTCCGCGGAGATAGCTGTGGCCGACGCCGGGACCGGCATGACGCCCGAGGCCAAGGCGCGCCTCTTCGAGCCCTTCTTCACCACCAAGGCCCCCGGCAAGGGGACGGGGCTCGGCCTCTCCATCGCCTACGGCATCGTGAAGGAGCACGGCGGGAGCATCGAGGTGGAGAGCGCGCCCGGGAAGGGCTCCACGTTCATCCTGCGGTTCCCCGCCGCCGGCGGCTCCCGGGTCCCGGAGGCCGCCGCTTCCGGCGCAATCCCGACCTCCGGAGGCGCGGCATGAAACCCTCGGTCCTCGTCATCGACGACGACGAGTCGGTGCGCGACTCCCTCACCACGCTCCTGGAGGAGTGGGGCTACCGGGTCGAGGCCGCGGAGAGCGCCGACAAGGGGCTCGCCCGGGCCCGGACCGGCAGCTTCGTGGTCGTCATCGTGGACCACGCCATGCCGGAGCGGACCGGCCTCGATGCCCTGCCCGACCTCGGGGCCGCCGCCCCCGGCGCGGCCATCCTGATGCTCACCGGCTTCGGGACCTCCGAGATTGCCCGGGAGGCGCTGCGCCGGGGGGCGACGAAATTCCTCTGCAAGCCCATCGACCTTGTCGCCCTCTACGAGACGGTCCGGGAGGGGGCGGCGCAGGGGGCCCTCCCCACGGCGCTTCCGGCCCGGGCGGAGGCGGCCCCGTGACGGTCGAGGTCGGCGAGCGGGGTTTCATTCCCCTTGAAGCCCGCGCTGCGCTGAAACGGAATCCCCACACGGCCCCCGGCCAAGCCCTCCTCCTCCGCGGCCCCGCCGGGACCTGGGACTCCTTGGCGCTGGCCGCCCGCCGGGCCGCCCGGGCCGTCGGCGCGCACGGAATCGTCTGGGTCTGCATCCAGCACCCCGCCTCCAAGGTCCGGGAGCGGCTCGGGGCGGGCGGGGACCCGGAGTTCACATTCGTGGACGCGGTGAGCCGCGCCGCGGGGCTCCCGGAGGAGCCGAGGGTCCTCTACTGCGACAGCCCATCCGCCCTCCACTCCATCCTCTCGCTCCTCCACCCCCTCCTGCGGCAGGGGCCGCGGGTCGTGGTGTGGGACAGCCTCAACGCGGTCCTGCCCTACGCCGCCCCCGACGCCCTCCTGCGGGCCATGGCCACGGTCAACGCGAGGGTCCACGAGTCGGGCTCCGCCGTCCTCTACTATCTTGTGGAGGGGTCGGTGGACCCCGCCGCGGCGCGCGCCCTGGAGGGGGCGGTGGACCGGGTCGAGGCGGCGCGGGGGCCCGCCACATGGAGGCAGGTCCTCTCCCTGGAGCGGCCCCTCCTCTACGTGGCCCTGACCGCCATGGCCGCCATCAACGCGGGGCTCACCATGGTCCTGCTGAGGTTCGTCCCGTGAAGCGCCGCATCCTCCTCGTGGACGACGAGCCCCTCGTCCGGGACTCGGTCTCGGACCTGCTCCGGAGCCGGGGCTACGAGGTGGAGACCGCCGCGAGCGGCGAGGAGGGGGTGGAGGCCGCCCGCAAGGCCCGGTTCCAACTGGTCCTCCTCGACATGACGATGCCGGGCATCGGGGGCCTGGAGACGCTCCGGCGGATGACGGCCCACGACCCCGACCTGCCGGTGGTCGTCTTCACCGGCTTCTCGACGGTCGAGACCGCCAAGGAGGCGCTCCGGTCGGGCGCCGCCGACTACCTCTGCAAGCCGGTGGAGCCCGAGCGGCTCGTCGAGGGGGTCCGCCGGCACGCCCGGGTCCTCCGCGCCCCGGGGACGGTCCTCGTGGTGGACGACGACCCCGACGTCCTGAACTCCCTCCTGGCGGTCTTGGAGGACGCGGACATCCCCGCCGAGGGGTTCCGGCGCGGCGACCAGGCGCTCCTGCGGGCCGCCCGGGGCGAGGGGCATGTCCTCCTCACCGACCTGAAGCTCGCCGACGCCGACGGCCTCGACGTCATCTCGAAGGCGCGGGAGGCGCGGCCCGACCTCGTCCCCATCCTGCTCACCGGCCACTGCACGGTGGAGGGGACGGTGGAGGCGCTGCGCCGGGGAGCCTTCGACTGCCTCTCCAAGCCCGTGGAGCCGGCCCGGCTCCTGGAGACGGTCCGGAGGGCGTTGGAGAGAAGCCTCGCCGGCCACCTCCCGGGGGGGCTGCGAGCGGGCCGCGCCTACGGAGTCGAGAGCGGTCGCCGGGCCCGGGAACTGCACGCCGCGCTCACGGCCCGGGGGCTCCCGGGGCTCCGGATTTCCCGGGACCTCCCCGGGGAGAGGCCGGGGCCGGGGATGGCGCTCTACCGCCTCGGGAGCGCGGGCGACCCGGCGATGCCCTCCATCACAGGGCCGGAGCAACTCATCTACGTCGCGGAGGAGTTCTGCTCCCGGCGGCAGGGCGCCGTCCTCCTGGAGGGGCTGGAGTATCTCTCGGCCCACCACGGGTTCGACGCCGCCTACCGGGCCCTCGCCGCCCTCCGGGACATGGCGGCGGCGTCGGGCTCGGTCCTCCTCGTCCCCTTCTCGCCCGCGGCCTTCACCGAGCGGGAGCGGGCCCTTCTCGCCAAGGAGATGGAACTCCTGGCGGACGGCAAGGAAGGCGCTTGGGAGGCGGCCGCGGCCGGCCTCTTCGGCGACGAGAGGGCGCTCCACGGCCTCCTCCGCGCGGCGGGCGGCCGGAAGCACCAGTCCGACCTCGTCGCCGCCACCGTCTTCTCCAAGGCCCGGATGAGCCGCCTCCTCGACCGGATGGAGCGGAAGGGGCTCCTGCGGCGGGAGAGGGACGGGATGGGGAACCTCGTCGTGCTCTCCTGAAAACCTTAAGCATTCATACAGAATTTGTATGAAAGATGCCCCTCCTCACCCCCCTCCAGAAAAAGGTGTGGCTCCTGTGGCGCGACGGCAAACTGGGCACCACCGACATCGCCCGGGTCGTCGGGATGAAGCCCCAGGCGGCCGACACGATTCTCCGCCGGGTGCGGGAGAAACTGGAGAGGGCGGCCCTGGAGGGGGAGGAGGCAAAGAGGCTGCTCCGGGGACCGGAGCCCGCGAGGCCCACCGACCGGTTCCTCGACGGCTTCGGCTGGCCCAAGTGGGAATGACGCGGCGCATCCTCCTGCCGGACGTGGCCGTCGGTGCCGTGGGTTCCATCCGGAAGCACGGCCTGCGCTACTTCGTAGCCGGCTATTTCGCGGCGAGCTACTGGCTGGGGAAGGAGGCGAGGCGGGAGACCCGGGACATCGACCTCTCGGTGTTCGTGGAGGATTTGTCGCCCGTGGCCGCGGACTTGGGCCGCCGGGGATGGTATGTCCACCGGGACCATGGCGCGTCGGTGAAGTTGAGGCACCCGGACCATCCATACCAGCTCGATTTCTTCCTCTTCGGGAGGCCGCTGGTCGGGCCGGAGGGCACCTACCGGGCCGATTCCCTCCTGCGGGAGATGTGGACGAGGGCCAGGACCCGCCAAATCCGCGGGCGCGGAGTGCGGCTGGCCCGCCCGGAGGACATCATCGCGCTGAAGTGCGTCTCCCTGCTCCTCGGCTACAGGAAGCCGGACCACTTCGACGACATCCGCGCGCTGGCGAAGCACGCCCGCATCGACCGGGCCCTGCTGGCCCGGACCCTGCGGAGGCACGGCCTCATGGACATCTACCGGTCGGTGGTCGCGGAGCGGCCGGTCCCGGACATCCGGCCGAAGGGGTTCTCGCCGGCGGGGGCGGCGGGAATTTCAAAGTAGCCCCCGGAGTTCGGAGACCAAGAGCTTCACGTCCAGCGGCTTCGCGAAGAACGCCGCGGCCTCCGGCGGGGGCCAGGGGCGGGCGGGCGGCGCGGCCCCCGAGACGAGGACCACCGGGAGGCCGGGGCGCATCTCGCGGATGCGCTCCATCGCCTCGACCCCGGAGATGCCGGGCATGACGACATCCATGAGGACGAGGTCGGCGGTCCCGCCCGCGGAGATGAACTCCAGGGCGGCCCGCCCGGAGTCCGCCGCGACCACCCGGAACCCCTCCTCCGCCAGCGTTTCGGAGAGGAGGTCGCGGATTTCGGGCTCGTCGTCCACGACGAGGACGGAGGGGCCGGAAGTTCCGGGTTTTTTCGGGGCGGCCATGTATTCTCCGTATCAACTGGTTTCACCGGGGCCGGCAACCCGGCTTGGCCGAAGGGGTGAAACCGGATGAAACTGGTTTCACTCCCGCGTGGAGTTATGGTCGATTTTGTATCGGTTCGAACAGTTTTGGATAGGTTTTTGTTGACCAGGTTGCGTTACTGATTGGGTTTGGGCCATGCGGAGGATAGAAAGCGGGGTCAGGGAGGCATCTTTTCCGCCCGGGGGGGCGGTAGCCGTCCGGGAAGTTCCGCGAGGTCTGCGATGAGACTCCCTCCCGTCCCGGCCCGCCTCCGCCCCTTCCTGGGCCCCCTCGTCGCCCTCGCGGCCATCGGCGCCATCGAGGCGCTGGCGTGGACACCCTACCGCCTGCCCAACGCCCCCGCCGTGATTCTCCTGGCCGTCGTCTTCTCCGCCTTCGTCAGCGGGTTCTGGCCCGGGCTCTTCACGGCCGGGGTCGCGTGGGCCTACTTCGCCTATTTCTTCTCCATCCACGGGCAGTCGGGCCAACTCTTCGCCTACTCCCGCGACGATTACCTCCGGGTCGCCACGTGGGCCGTCGCCACCCCCGCCATGGCGTTGATGGTGGGGGTCTTGAAGAGTCGGGCCGAGGCCCTCGCGCGCGAGATTGAGCGCAAGAGGGCGGAAGAGCGGATGGCTCAGTCCGAGAAGATGGCCGCGGTGGGCCAACTCGCCGCCCGGGCGGCCCACGAAATCAACAACCCCCTGACCTCGTTGATGGGCTACTTGGAGCGGCTGAGGACGAAAGTCGGCGGCGACCCGAAGGCGGCCGAGGCGCTGGAGCGGGTCGAGCGCGCCACCCTCCGCATCCGCGACCTCGCCGGAGGGCTCCTCTCCCTCGCGCGGGCCAGCCGGATGGAGAGGGGCCCCGTGAGGTTGGCCGAGGTCCTGGAGGAGAGCCGGAAGACCCTGGAGCCCGAACTGGAGAAGCGCGGGGTGAAGGTCGATTGGCGGGTCCGCGACGGGCTCCCCCCCGTCGGAGGGAGCGCTGAGCACCTCCAGCAGGTCTTCACCAACCTCATGCGGAACGCCGGCCAGGCGATGGGCTCGGGCGGGATGCTCACGGTGGCGGCGGGAAACGGGGGAGCCGAGGTGCGGGTCTCCGTGACCGACACCGGGACCGGCATCCCGCCCGAGGTCCTCCCGAGAATTTTCGAGCCCTTCTTCACGACGAAGCCGAGGGGCGAGGGGACCGGCCTCGGCCTCGCGATTGTCCAGTCGGTGGTGGCCCAGCACGGGGGGCGCGTCGAGGTCCGGAGCGAGGTCGGGAAGGGCTCGACCTTCACCGTCATCCTGCCCGCAGGGCGAGATGGGGCCCACCGGTCAGGTGGGCCGGTCATCCTGCCGGTCGGGAGGGAGGGGACCGCATGAAGTCCCGCATTCTGGTGGTGGAGGACGACGCCGATGTCCTCCGGACGCTCCTCGACTGGCTCCGCGGGGATGGGTTCCTCGTCGTCGGGGCCGGGAGCGTGAAGGAGGGGTCCGAGTTCCTCGACAGCGGCCTCTGGGACCTCCTTCTCGCCGACCTGCGGCTCCCCGACGGCTCGGGGACCGACCTCATCCGCCGCGCCGCGGGCCTCTCCGTCCCCTCCCTGGTCCTCACCGGGGCGGCCACGGTCGAGGACGCCCGCAAGTGCTTCCAACTCGGGACCCGCGACCTCCTCACGAAGCCGGTGGAGCGGGCCCGCCTCCTGGAGGCAGTCCGCGGCCTCTGCCGACAGCGGGGCCCCGACGGCGACCGCTACGGGGTGCTGGTCGTGGAGGACGACCGGGACGTGGCCCAGGCCATCATCGCCCGCCTGGAGGAGGCGGGCCTCGACCCGGTGTGGACCGCCGACCCGGAGGAGGGGCTCCGGCTCTGCGAGAGCCGCGCCTTCCCGGTCCTCCTCTCGGACTGGAAACTCCCCGGGATGGACGGCCTCCGACTCATCGAGGGGGCCGCGGCCCGCATCACGCCCCGGCCCTTCACGCTCCTCATGACCGGCTTCGGCTCGGTGGAGCGGGCGGTGGACTCCACGAAGCGGGGGGTGGACGAGTATCTCGAGAAGCCCTTCGACCTCCGCAAACTGTGCGAGGCGGTGGAGAGGGGGGTCCAGCGGGCCCTGTGGTGCCGGTTGCCGATGGGGATGGCCGCCGGGGAGACCTACGCCGTGACGGGCGGGGGTCCCGTGGCCCTGGACGGGCTCCTGGACCGGGTCCGGCGGGCGGGCATCGCCACGGTCTCCCTCACCTGGGGCGCCGCGCACACCCCCGGCGGCCACCGGGCCCTCGACCTCTCCTCGGCGGGCTTCCGGGAGGCGCTGCGCCACCAGCCCCGGGCGGCCCTCGCCGAGATTCTCGGGCCGGGCCGCCACCCCCAGGTGGTCGTCCTCGACGCCTGGGAGCCCCTCCGGGCCGACCTCGGATTCGACGCCGCCCTCCGGGTGGTCCAGGGGCTCCGGGAACTGGTCGAGGAGCGGAGGTGCGCGGGGCTGGTGCCGGTGGAGCGCGCCGGGTTCACCGAGGCGGAGTGGGCCCGGTTCACGTGGGGGCTCGGGACCCTCGACCTCGCGGGGCCCGCGGGGCTCGCTGAGAAGTGGAGGCGGACCCTGGAGAACCTCCACGGGGACGAGAAGCGCCTGTTCGAGGCGGCCGTGGAGGCCGGGGGCGCGGCCCTCCAGTCGGACCTGGTGGGGCGGCTCGGGCTCTCCAAGCCGAAGGTCACCCGACTCCTCAACCGGATGGAGGCCCGGGGGCTGCTGGAGCGGAAGCGGGAGGGGCTCGGGAACCGGGTCGTCCTGAAATAGTCTATCCCCGCCTGGCGATGGACTTCGGGTCCCCGTCCCGGGTGTTGTCCACGAGCCCCCCGTTCCGGACGGAGAAGTAGCCGACCTTGCACAGGAACCGGACCTCCTCCTCGACGTCCTTGGCCTTGCGCCGGATGTTGGAGATGGAGCGGGAGACGCTGGTCGGGGAGATTCGGAAACGCTTGGCGATGTCCCGGACGCGGGCGCCCTCCCGGAGAAGCGTCAGGATTTGGCGCTCCCGGTGCGTCAGGACTCCCACAGCGACCCCCCGCGGACAGGTTTAACAACTTCACCGAGGAATCCAGGAATGATGTAACGTGGATGACACAGTTCAGTTATTTTCGAACCGTCGCAGGGCGGGAATGGGGAGGCCATGGCCCCTCCGGAGGCGGAATGCCGGATGCAGTTGGGGCCGAAACGGGGCGCAACCGGTTTCGAAGTCAACGTCTCCGGGGGTGGGGGGGAGAGCGGGCCTGTGGACGGGGGGAGGAGAGGGCGCAGCCCCCTCCCCCCCGGCGACAGTGGGGGCGGTAGGATTTGAACCCACGAGAGGCGGGTCTGGAGCCCGCTGCCTTACCTGGCTAGGCAACGCCCCCTTAACATCGGGTGCGCGGGAAATGGATTACGCCCGCGGCTTCTCCCCGACCAGCATGATGCCGTGGCCCATCTGCCGGGCCACCGGGAGGCGGTCGAGGACGTCGAACAGCCCGTAGGCCAGGGGCTGGAGGAGGCCCGGCCACTCGCGGGGGCCGTGCATGTTCCAGGTCCGCAGGGAGACGTTCCGGAGCCCCGCCTCCCGGAAGAGGCCGCCCAGGACGAAACCCATCTGGACGTAGGTGTGGAGTTCGGGCGCGGACCAGAGGTATCTCACGAGACCCCTTTCGGGGGTCCCGGCACCCGTCGGGAGGCAGTCGAGGAACCCGGGGGAGGGCCCGGGCCGCCGCGCCTCCACAGGGAGCCCGGAGAGGGTGCGGAGGTAGGGGCCCCAGAATCCAGCGAACTTCCGCGGGCTCGGGAGGTAGCGGTCGGCGTTGACGAAGGGCGTGCTCGCGTTGGGGGCGTGGAGGACGACGTTTCCCCCCGGGCGCGCCACGCGCACCATCTCCGTCAGCCAAGCGCGGGGGTCGGTCACATACATCGCGACATCGTGGGAGCCCACGACGTCGAAAACACCGCCCCGGAACGGGAGCCCCCGGCTCATGTCCGCCAGGACCAGCAGGTCCGGGTCGAGCCCCCTCCGCCTCGCCTCGGCCCGTCCCCGCGCGATTCCCTCCCGGGAGAAGTCCACCCCGTAGGCCTCCCGGCCCCCCTGCCGGAGCAGGAGGGGGACCTCGCCGGTCCCGGTCCCTACGTCGAGGGAGCGGCGGCCCGCCTCCATGTGGCGCAGGTAGAGGGGGGCAATCTTCACCGGCGCGGGGCCCCGGTGGACGATGTCGTAGGAGCGCTGGATTTCGGACACCGGCCCTCTCTCTCGTTGCGGGAACCTTAACGCCTCCGCGGCGGAGGGGATCGGGCGCAGTCTCAAAAATATAAAAATTCCAACAGTTCACTTCAACTGCTCTCGCGTATATCCCAGGATTCTTCGCGCCACGATGAGCGTGTTGACCTGCCCCGTCCCCTCGAAGATGTCGTTGATTTTCGAGTCCCGGACCAGTTTCTCCAGGAGGAGCCTCCGGCTGAACCCCTCGGGGCCGGCCGCTTCCGCGCACTTCTGGGTCACCTCGGTCACCACCTTCCCCGAGTAGGCTTTCGCCATCGCCGCCTCCAAGCCGTTGGGCCGCTTCTGGTCCGCGAGCCACGCCGCCCTCCAGGCGAGGAGCCGGGCCGCTTCCACCATGGCCTCCATCCGCTGCAGGTCGGCTTCGAGGGCGGTGAGTTTCGCGGGGGAGAGGCCGCGCCGGACCTCGACGCCCCGGGACTTGAGCAGCTCCTTCAGGAGGTCGAGGGCCGCCCGGGCGAGGCCCACGGAGCCCGCCGCCACGAGGGGCCGGGTCCCGTCGAAGGTGGCCATGGCGGCCTTGAAACCCTTGCCCTCCCTGGCCCGCGCCTCGATGTCGGGCCACCCGAGCATCTGGTCCAGCGGGAGCCTCGCGTCCTCGAAGACGATGGAGACCGTGTTCGACGCGCGGATGCCCATCTTCCTCTCCACCTTCGCCACCTTGACCCCCGGGGTCCCCGAGGGGACGATGAAGGCCCGCATGGCGGCCCGCCCCTCCGCCTCCTCCAGTTTCTTGGCCCCATCCGGGAGCAGGCGGGCCCACACCACCACCCACCCCTTCGACCTCTCCAGCGCGAACCCCCCCGAGGTGACGAAGATTTTCTCTCCGTTGAGGACCCATTGGTCGCCGTCGCGGCGAGCGGTGGTCCGGATGGAGGCGGTGTCCGACCCGGCCCCCGGCTCGGTCATCGCCATGGCGCCCCAGGCGGGTTTGTCGCCCGCGAACGCCGCCATCCACTTCGTCTTCTGGGCCTCGGTCCCCGCCGCCGCCAGGGCCGCCCCCCCGAGCTGGGCGCCGGGCAGGCAGAGCATCAGGGCACCGTCGCCCCACACCAGTTCCTCGGAGACCATCACCCCCAGGAGGAGGCTCCGGCCGGAGCCCGGCTTGGCCCGATACTCCCCGCCCCCGCCCATCGCCTTCTCCATCTGGAAGACCTCGTTCACCAGGTCCCAGGGAACCTCGTGCTCGCGCTCGTCGTAGGTCCGGGAGAGGGGGCGGAGCTTGCCCCGCGCGAACATCTGGGCCATCTTGCGCCGCGCCTCCATCTCCTTGGGAACCTCGAAATCCATCCCCCCTCTTCCGGGTCTCCGGCTTAAAACGGAGGCGGCGCGCTGTCCGGCCCGGAATCTTAAAAACCCCGGCCCCCTACGGAGGACCGTGCCCAAAGAAGGCCACATCTCCCTCGACGATTTGCAGGTCAAGTTCGGCTACAGCGCCACCCCCTCCAGCCTCTTCCTCTACACGAAAGAGGAGAGCAAGTTCCGGGAGGAGGTCCGCGACTTCATCCAGCGGAAAATCGCGCCCCTCGCCGACGAGGCCGAGCAGAGCGGAAAGGTGGAGCCCCTCCTGAAAGCCATCCGCCTCATGGCGGAGATCAACCGGGCCTATTTCCCCCGGGAGGTGGGCGGCGAGGGCTACGGGGTGGTCCACCGGACCATCCGGGGCGAGGAACTGACCGCGGTCTCCTACGCGGTGGCGATGGCCATGGGGACTTCCGTGGACCTCTTTGGCATGCCGGTCGCGCGCCACGGGACCCCCGAGCAGAAAAAGAAATACCTCCCGCCCATCATGCGGGGCGAGAAAATCGGGGGCATCTGCATCACCGAGCCGGGCGCGGGGAGCGACGCGGTGGGGGGCATGAAGATGACCGCGAAGAAGGAGGGGAAGGAGTACGTCCTCAGCGGCCAGAAGCGGTTCATCACCAACGGCTCCATCGCCGACTACCTGGTCCTCTACGCCCTCACCGACCCGAAGGCCCCCCACGGCCAGGGCGTCAGCGCCTTCGTCGTGGAGACCGAGGACCTGAAGGGGTTCCAGGTCCTGAAGGACTTCGAGTTGATGGGCCGGAAGGGCGTGGTGAACTCCTGGCTCGCCTTCGAAGAGTGCCGCATCCCCGCCGCGAACCTCCTCGGGAAGGAGAACCGCGGCATCGAGGTGATGCTTGACGGCCTCGACGGGGAACGGATTGGGGGGACGTCGGGCTACGTGGGGTGCGCCCGGTCGGCCTACGAGATTGCGCTGAAATACGCGGCCGAGCGGATGCAGTTCCGCAAGCCCCTCCGCGCCTTCGAGGGCATCTCCTTCAAACTGGCGGAGATGTACGCGCGGCTGGAGGCGATGCGCCTCCTCATGCTGCGGGCCGCCCGGATGGTGGACGCCGGATTGCCGGCGAGCAAGGAGGCGGCGGCGGCCAAGTTCTTCGCGGCCGACAACGGCTGGTGGATTGTGGACGAGGCGCTCCAGATTCTGGGGGGCATCGGCTACACCAAGGAGTATCCCCTGGAGCGCTACATGCGGGACTTCCGGGTGGGGCGCATCGCGGCGGGCTCCTCGGAGATTCTGCGCTTCCTGGTCCAGCGGGAACTCTACAAGGAAATCGGCTACACCTGAGATGGCGGGCGACAAGGTCATCCTCACCGTCGCCGCCACCGGCTCCATCCCCTCCCGGAAGGACAACCCGGCCATTCCCTACACCCCGGAGGAGGTGGCCGAGGAGGTCCGGAGGTGCGCCGAGGCCGGGGCCTCGGTGGTCCACCTCCACGCCCGGGACCCGAAAACCGGGGCCCCGACGTCGGACACGGAGATTTTCCGGCAATACCTGAAACTCGTCAAGGAGCGCTGCGACATCGTGGTCAACATCACCACCGGCGGGGGCCGCGAGGGGACCGGGGACCAATCGGGCCGGCCCAACGAGGAGATTCTCATCGAGCGGCTCCGGGACCTGAGGCCCGAGGTGGCGAGCCTCAACATGGGGACCGTGAACGCGTGGTACACGCCGGTGAGCGACCGGGTCTTCATGAACACCACGAAGATGATTGAGGCGCTCGGGAAGGCGATGATTGAAATCGGGGTCAAGCCCGAGTTGGAAATCTACCACTCCGGGATGCTGAACACCGTGGAGACGATGCGCGAGCGGGACGCGCTGTTGGACCCCGTCCACCTCCAGTTCGTCCTCACCGGGGGGACCGGGGCGTCCCCCACGGTGAGGGACCTCCTTCACATGGTGGAGTCCCGCCCGCCCGGCTCCACCTGGTCGGCCTGCGGCCTCGGGCGGCACGAGTTCCCCGTGGCGACCGCGGCGATGCTCCTCGGGGGCCACGCCCGGGTTGGGTTCGAGGACAACCTCTTCGTCTCGAAAGGGGTCCTCGCCAAGTCGAACGCCGAACTGGTCGCGAAGGCGGCCCGCATCGCCCGGGAACTGGGCCGGGAGCCGGCGACGGTGGACGAGGCGCGGCAGATTCTCGGATTGAAGAAGCGATGACGGGCGCTTGGCGCTTCCTCTTCTACCCGAACCTGGAGACAAGGCGCGCCCTCGGCCTCCGGGCCCTCCGGGAGCAGGGGGGCCTGTTGGACGCCCTCCTCCTCCTGGGCTACCGCGAGCGGATGGTGAGCCTCGGGGCGTTCCAGGACCTCGACTCCGGGGTGGACCTCGAGGAGGCAAAGCGCCGGTCCATCGTCCTCTTCCGCCGCTCCTCGGGGGGCGGCTTCGCATTCATCGACCCCGAGGCCTACATGACCCTCGGGTTCACCGGCCCCCCAGAGTGGTTCGGAAGCCTCGAGGGGGCGATGGAGAGGGTGGGCCGCATGGAGGTCGAGGCGTTCCGGAGTTTGGGCCTCCCGGTGGACTACAAGCCGGTGGGGGACATCGCCTCGGGGCCGCGCAAGGTCGGCGCCGTCGTGGCGAGCCGCCTCGCAGTGGGCTACGACATCGGCCTCCCCATCAACCTCGCGCCGGTGGACTTCGCCCCCTACGAGAGGGTCTGCCGCATCCCACCGGAGAAGTTCTCCGACAAGCCCTTCAAGCGGACCCAGGGCTACCTGGCGAGCCTCTCGGAGATGGCGGGCCGCCGGATTACCGCCGGGGAGGTCCGGGACGGCTTCGCCCGGGCCTTCGCCCGCGCGTTCGGGGTCGAGGTGGCCGCGGCCGAAGCGACCCCGGAGGAGTTCCGCAGGGCCGACGACCTCGGGGCCCTGATGGCCTCCCCCGAGAGGCTGCGCCAGGTCTCGAGCCGCGCCCGCTTCCCGTCGGTCCCGGAGGGCCACCGCCTCCTCGCGGGGAACCACAAGGGGCGGAAACTGGTCACGGCCCACGTCCTCGTCAACGGGAGCGGGAGGCCGGCCGACGTGATGTTCTCCGGCGATTTCTTCCTGCGGCCCGCGGAGGGGCTCCGGGAGGTGGAGCGGGCGGTGGTCTCGGCCTGGGGACGGGCCACCCTCCGGGAGCGGGTCGAGGACGCGCTGAAGGGAGTCGAGGTCCCGGGCCTTACCGCGGACGATTTTCTCGCGGCGGTGAAGAAAGCGGTGCAACAATGACCGGCGGGCGCGTGGCGGTCCTCGGCGCCTCCATCGTCTCTCCCCGGGCCTCGGCCACCCTCCGGCGGGAGGAGATGGTCTTCCACGCCTGCCGCGACGCGCTGCGCCAATCCGGGTTGGGGCGGGACGACGTCGGCGCCGTGGTCCAGTGCTCGATGGACATGCTCGACGGCCGCATCATCTCCTCCTCCTCGGTGGAGCCCGCGGGGGCCTACCTCAAGGAGGAGGCGAAAGTGGCGGGGGACGGGTTGCTGGCGCTGCTCTTGGGCTGGATGCGGGTCCTCTTCAGCCGGGCGATGTTCGCGGAGAACTCCAGGGCCCGAAAGGGGAGATGACCGGATGGGATCCTGAGCGGCCGGAACTTTTCGGAGCCTTCCGGGCCGCGGTCGGGCCGAAATCCATCACCTCTTTCCCCCTCCACATCTTTCCCCCTCCAGTGATGGCAATTTGCGCTGGAGGAGGCGACGAGAATCCCAGCCGCGGATAGACCGGGGCTATCATGCCATCTCACCTCTCTGATTCTTCTACGCCCGCGCCGAGGAACGAGGCGCGGGCTCCGGCGCGGCTCCTCGACATGGGGCCGGTTCCCCCGGCGGGCCTCTGGGCCCTCTCCAAGGCGGTCCAGGAGAACATCGAGGCCCGCGGGGGCCGCGGGGCGGACGCGGTGACGTTTTGCACCCCCCGCCGCTCGATGGTGGGTCTCGGCTACTGGCAGGCGATGGAGGAGGTGGACCTCCGGGAGGCGCGCCGCCGGGGGGTCGCCGTGGTCCGGAGGCAGCCCGGGGCGGGCTACGGGGCCATCTTCTACCCGAGGGGGACCCTCTACGAGACGGTGGTCCTGACGCCCCGGACCGCCCGCAACCTCGGCCTCCGGGAGGACCGGGACCTCCTCGGAAAAATGGGGGCGGCCCACGTGGAGACCCTCCGGCGGCTCGGGCTCCGGGCGCGCTACCGCCCCCTGAACGACATCGAGACCGGGGAGGGGAGGAAAATCGTGGCCTTCGGGGTCCACCGGACCTCCCGGGTGTGGGCGGCGAGCGGAGTTTACGTCCCAAGCCTCGACCCGGGCCTCGCGGGCCGCCTCATCACCCCGCCGCCCGAGAAGTTCGCCGACAAGGTTGCGAAGTCGGTGGGGGAGCGGGTCACCGACCTGCGCCGCGAGATGGGCCGGGTTCCCGCCTACGGGGAGGTTCGCGAAGCCGCCCTCTCCGCCGTCCGGGAGGTGTTCGGCCTCCGCCCCGAACCCGCCCGCCCCCTCCCGGGCGAGTCGCGGAGGTTCAAGGCCCAGGCGGTCCTCCTCCGGAGCCGCTCCCACCTCCACCGCACCTCCGACCGGGCCAAGTTCGGCCGCGACCTGGGGCGGTGGCGCCGGGGCCTCCTCCGGCGGGGCGACTTCGTCCTGAAGCGGGCTAAACTGGTCCGGGCCACGGTCCTCACCGGAAACCGCGGAATCGTGAGGGCCCGAATCACAGGGGATTTCAACGCCAGCCCCGCGGACCTCGTGGACCGGCTGGAGGAGGCCCTCCGGGGCTGCCCGCCTGGGGAGGTCAGGGGGCGGGTGCGGCGCGCCCTCCGCGGGGGGACCCTGGTGGGGGCGGAGCCGGAAGACATCGAAACGGCCCTGGTGCGGGCCCTGGAGCGGGCCGCATCCTGATTCCGGCCCCACGCTTTTTATACCGGGTGCCGTTTCTCCCGGATGGACTTCTGGGAGGTCCTCTACTCCCGTCGCGCCCACCGCCGCTTCGCCCCCGTCCCGGTCCCCGACGAGAAACTGGAGAGCATCATGGAGGCGGGCCGGATGGCCCCGAGCGACGAGAACCTCCAGTTTTCTTCCGCTTCATCGTGGTCCGGGAGAGGAAGCGATGACCGCTCCGGGCCTCAAAGAGGCCGAAGCCCGCCTCCGCCAGAACGGGGCGGCCCGCCTCCGGTGGGTCGAGCCCGACCTCGGCTACCCGGGGCGCATCGTGAACCTCCGCATTGGGAAGGAGGCGTGCCACTTCGTCGCCACCGCCGACGGGGCGCGGCTCGGGAAGGGGGAGCATCCCGCCCCCGACGCGACCCTGCTGCTGCCCGACTCCAAGATGTGGGACCAACTCGCCTCGGGCGGACTCTCCGTCGGCGAGGCGGTGCGCTCGGGGCGGGCCCGGGTCTGGAGCAACCTGAACGACATCCGGGCGTTCCTGCGCATCGTCGCGCGGAAAGACTGACGGGATGAACCTCCATTTCGAGGACGTGGAGGTGGGGAGCAAGTTCACCACCGATTCCCGGACCGTCACCGACGCGGACATCATGGCCTTCGCGCGCCTCACCGGGGACTTCCACCCCCTCCACACCGACGAGACCTACGCCAGGAAGTATTTCGGGGGCCGCATCGCCCACGGCCTTCTCAACCTCTCCCTCTCCCCGGGCCTGAAGGTGAAGCAGGTGATGTTCCGCGACTCCCTCGTCGCCTTTCTCGGCATGGAGAGCGTCAGGTTCCTCAAGCCGGTCCTCATCGGGGACACCCTCCGCGTCGAGACCGAGGTCATCGACAAGCGGGAGACGAGCAAGCCGGGCCGGGGGGTCATCACCACGAGGTCGCTGACGAAGAACCAGCGCGGGGAGGTCGTCTTGGAGGAGGTCTCGAAACTCCTGGTGGCCAAGAAGCCGGGCGGGAAAAAGCCGTGAGAGAGCGGGACCCCCTCTTCCGAAAAATCTTCCATCCGCGCTCTGTCGCCCTCGTCGGCGCCTCCTCCCGCGCGAACTGGCAGTGGCTCCGCTCCTACCTCCTGGGGAACTTCGCGGGCCGCCTCTACCCGGTGAACCCCGGCGTGAAGTCGATGCTCGGCCTGAAGTTCTACCCGGCGGTGGAGGCCATTCCCGACACCATCGACTACGCGGTCATCCTGACTCCCGCCCCCGCGGTCCCCTCCATCGTGGCCGCCTGCGGAAAGAAGGGCGCGGCCGCGGTCCAGATTTTCTCCTCGGGTTTCCGCGAGTCGGGGACGGCGGAGGGGGAGGCTCTGGACGCGGAGTTGCTCCGGGCCGCCCACCGCGCCGGGGTCCGGGTCATCGGCCCCAACTGCATGGGGGTCTACTGCCCCGAGAGCGGTGTCACCTTCCGCTCCTCGTTCATCGCGAAGCCGGGGCCCGTGGCCGTCGTCTCCCAGAGCGGAGGCTTCGCCATCGGGCTCGTCCTCTGGGGGCAGGAGCGGGGGGTCGGGTTCAGCAAGGTCGTCAACTACGGCAACGGGGCGGACCTCGACGGCGGAGACTTCCTCGACTTCCTGGCGCGCGACCCGAAGACGAGGGTCATCGCGGCCTACGCCGAGGGGCTCAAGGACGAGAAGCGCTACCTCGCGGCCCTCCGGCGGGCCGCGGCCCGCAAGCCGGTGGCGGTCCTCCGGGCGGGCAGGGCGGAGGCGGGGGCGAGGGCAGCGGGGCGCCATACAGGGAGGGAGCCCTCCTCCTACCGGACCTGGGTCCGGGCCGTCGAGAGGGCCGGGGCCTTCCCGGCGGACTCCTTCACCGACCTCGCCGAGACGATGACCGCCTTCTCGATGCTGCCGGGGGCCCGGGGGCCGCGCGTCTCCTTCGTCGGGATGAGCGGGGGGGACGGCGTCGCGGCCGCAGATGCCATGGAGTCGGCGGGGCTCAAAGTCCCGCCGCTGGGGCGCGACATCCGGCGACGCCTCTCGAAAGCGGCCGGAAAGGCGATTGAAAACCCGGTGGACCTCGCGGCGGCCTACCTCGACCCCAAAGTCCTCCGCGCCACCCTCACCGGCCTCGCCCTGGACCCGGGGACCGACGTCGTCACGCTCGAAGTCCCGACCCGCGTCTTGGCGCCCGCCCTCTACCTGGAAACGGAGCGGGGCCTCCTCGGCGCGCTCCACAAGGGCCTCCTGGCGGCCAAGAGCCACGGCAAGCCGGTCGCCGTGGTGACCCGCTCCATCGAGGCGGAGGGGAGGAGGTGGAGGTTCGTCCGGGACCTCTTCCGGGCCGGAATCCCGGTCTTCAACGAGCACGATGCGGCGGCGAAGGTGCTGCAGAGGTGGGTGGAGTTCTGCGGGCGGCGGTGAGAAGGACCTCTACCCCAGCCCCGAAACGTAGCGCCCCGCTTTCACGACGGACTTCTCACCGACGACAACTCCCTCCGGTCCACCACCCTTCCCCCTTCGATTTTTCCGACTTCGACGTTCACGTCGAGCCCCAGCGCCTTCTTCAGCCTCGTTTCCGCCTCCCCCCGCCTCTCCTCCGCCCCCTCGACGCGGACGGTCAGCACGTCGCTCGCCCCCGGCCTCTCGATGACGAGCTGGAATTTTTCAGCGAGCCCCTTCAGCGCTAACGCCACCTGCGACGGGTGGACGAAGACCCCGCGCACCTTCCGCGACTCGTCCGCCCGCCCCGCAAGCCCGGCGAGGCGCGGCCCCGGGCGCCCGCAGGGGCACGACCCCTTCATCAACTTCGACAGGTCGCCGGTCCTGTATCGGATGAGCGGCATCGCCTCCGATGTGAGTGGCGTCACCACGATTTCCCCCGCCTCTCCGGCCTTCACCGGCCGGTTCGTCCCCGTCTCCAGCAGTTCGAGGTGGACCCCGGGGTTGACGTGGAGCCCCCGGTGGGCTTTGCACTCCGCCCCGATGTTGCCGATTTCCGCCACCCCGTAGCGGTCGAAGGGCTCGCACGCGAAGAGACCCACGATTTTCGCCCGCAGCGCCGGGGGCAGCGGCTCAGCGCCGTGGAGCGAGACCCGCAGGCCGAGGTTCAGCGGGTCGATTCCCTTCTCCTTGGCGGTCTCGCCCAGTTTCACGAAGTAACTCGGGGTCCCGGCGAAGACCGTGCACTTCAACTTCCGGATGAACTCCAGTTGCCACTCCGTTTCGCCGGGCCCCGAGGGGACCGCGGTGGCGCCGACCGCCTGGCACAACTCCATCAGGCCGAGCCCGGCGGGCATGGGGCCGAGGGAGTATGTGATGAGCACCACGTCCCCCATCCGGACCCCCTGCATACGGAGCACCGGCACGTTGTGGGCGAGCGCCTCCTTCCTCTCGCCCGCGGTCCTCGGCTCGAAGATGGGCCCCGGTGAGACCGTGACGCGGGAGATGCGGACCTTCGGGGCCGCGAGGAACCCGCCGAAGGGGGGCTCCCAGGCCTGCGCCTCCATCAACTCCGGCTTCGAAGTGGTCGGGAGGGCGCGGAAGTCGTCGAGACTCCGGACCCGGACGTTCCCGAACTTCGCCCGGTAAGCCTGCGACCGCAGCGCCCTCCGGACCTGGCGGGCGAGTTGGGGCGAGAGAGGGCGTTCCATGAGCGGGGATGGCGCGGTGTCTTTAAATGGTCCCCGGGCGAAGGGGCGGATGGGAGTTGAGCGCATTGCGGTCATAGGCGCCGGGACCATGGGGGCCGGCATCGCCCAGTCGGCCGCCCAGAGCGGGTTCCAGACGGTCCTCGTGAGCCGCGACGCCGCCCGGGTCGAGGCCCGGTTCGAGGAGTTGAAGAAGTCGATGGGCCGCGCGGTCGAGAAGGGGCGCCTCCAGAAGGCTGAGATGGAGGCCGCCCTGAAGAACTTGCGGACATCCCCGCATCTCGCCGACGCGGCCGAGGCCGACCTCGTGATTGAGTCCATCGTCGAGGACAAGGGGGTGAAGAGGAAACTCTTCGGGGAACTCGACCGCCTCTGCCCCGACAAGACCCTCTTCGCCAGCAACACCTCCTCCCTCTCCATCACCGAACTCGCCTCCGCGACCCGCCGGCCCGACCGGTTCGCCGGGATGCACTTCTTCAACCCGGTCCCCGTCCTGAAACTGGTCGAGGTGGTCCGGGGCTCCTCGACGTCGGACGCCACGATTCAGGCGGTCATCCAGGTGTGCGAGAAAATGGGCAAGAGCCCCATCGTCGTCAAGGACGTGGCGGGGTTCGCGGTGAACCGGCTGCTCTTCCTCTTCATGAACGAGGCGATGGAGGCGCTCATGGAGGGGGTCTCGACCGCCGAGGAGGTGGACAAGGCGTGCCGCCTGGGGCTGAACCACCCGATGGGGCCCCTCGAACTCGCCGACCTCGTCGGGCTCGACGTGACGCTGAGCATCATGGAGTCGCTCCACGCCGAGCACGGGGAGCGGTTCCGCCCCTGCCCGCTGCTGAAGAACTTGGTCCGGGCGGGCTACCTGGGCCGCAAGACGGGCCGGGGCTTCTACGTCTATCCAAAGAAGTGATGATTCTCGCCTCCCGCAACGGCCCCCTGACCACCCTCACCCTGAACCGCCCCGAGAAACTCAACGCCCTGAACCGCGCCGCCCTCCACGCCCTGCGGGACGGTCTCGCCCGGGCCGCCGCCGACCCCGGGACGCGGGTCGTGGCGCTCGCGGGCTCCGGGGAGAAGGCCTTCTGCGTCGGGGCGGACCTTGCGGAGGTCCGGACCCTCACGCCCGCCGAGGCCCTTGACTTCTCCCGGCTGGGGCAGTCGGTGTGCGACGCGGTCGCCGCAACGCCCGTCCCGACCGTCGCCCTGCTCCGCGGCCACGCCCTCGGGGGCGGCCTCGAACTCGCGCTCGCCTGCGACCTCCGCATCGCGGCCCGGGGGGCCCGGCTCGGGCTCCCGGAGGTGAACGTGGGGCTGCTGCCCGGCTGGGGCGGGACCCAGCGCCTCCCTCGGCTCGTCGGGATGGCGAATGCCAAGGAGATGGCCCTCACCGGCGAGCCGGTGGAGGCCGACGAGGCGCTCCGCATCGGACTGGTGAACCGGGTCGTGGAGCCGGGCGGGATGGAGACGGCCCTCGACTCCGTCGTCCGGCTGGTCGCTTCCCGGAGCCCGGTGCCCCTGAGGCTCGCCAAGGAGGCCCTCCGGGGGGCGTGGCCGGGCCTGGAGGAGGGGTTGGCCCGGGAGCGCGCCCTTTTCGCCCACCTCTTCTCCACCGAGGACACCCGGGAGGGGTTGGCGGCCTTCGCCGAGAAGCGCAAGCCGGTCTACCGGGGCCGGTGAATCCCGCGGGATTGGGTCTCCGCTCGCCGATTCCCGCCGCAGGGATGGCCACCGGAGGCCGCCCCCGCGGCCCCGGAGATTAAACGTTTGGCGGTTCAGGGGCCTCAATAAGGTTTTTATAGCGCCCCCTCGATGGGCGGCCCATGGTGCAGGCCTACTGCGTCAAGTGCGGCAAGAAGGTGGACGTCTCGAACCCGAAGGTGGTCACCCTGAAGAACGGGAAGAAGGCCACCCAGGGCACCTGCCCCTCTTGCAGCACCAAGGTCTTCCGGATGGGGACCGGCTGAAAAAACAAACACGACCCGTGAATCGCTCCGGTCTTTGAGCGCCGCTGGCGTTTTCTTCTTTCCGGGTCCATCCTCTACGCCCGCGGCAAGCGTCGAGCCGCGGGCTAACCGCGCTTCTCCCGCACGTAGTTCCGAATCACGAACTCCTTGAGGGTCAGCGGGTCGTCCACGTAGGCCACCGTGGCGTTCCCGTTGAGCATCGCCATCTCGGAGCAGAGGCGCCGCAGGCCGGGGTGGGTGTTCAGCATCATCACCACCAGCCGGATGTTCGCCCTCCCGAGTTCGTGGGCGGCCCGGAGGGCGGACTCGGCGGGGGTCTGGCGCGGGTGGCTCGACGCCGTCGGCCAGCCGTCGGTGATGAGAATCGCGCTCTTGTTCCCCTCGGCCCCCTCCAGGAGTTCCCG
The DNA here is from genome assembly GCA_964486625.1 of uncultured Halobacteria archaeon. Taxonomy (GTDB): domain Archaea; phylum Halobacteriota; class Syntropharchaeia; order JACQPP01; family JACQPP01; genus JAWCQZ01. The sequence continues at coordinate 7,488 of CAZANW010000013.1, read as the reverse complement.
GGCGGAGTCCATGGCGAGGCCGATGTCGGTCCAGCCCCCGGTCCGGCTGACGAGGGCCGCAATCTGCCCCGGCCGGAGGGGGTGGGGCTCGTGGTCGTAGGCCACCACGTGCAACTCGTCCTCCCGGTATTCGGTCTCCAGGAGGTGGCGGAGGCCGAGGGCGGCCTTCACGGCCCCTTTGATTTTGTCGGGGCTCCACGACATGCTGGTGGACTTGTCGATGGCGATGACCGTGGCAGCACGGGCCCGGTGGAGGGGGACGCGGGCCGTCAGGTCCTCCGCCCCGATGGCGAGGCCCCCGGGGTCCCGGCGGGCGGTCCGGAGGAGGGTCTCCTGGATGTCCAGGGTGTCGAAGGAGTGGAGCCACTCGTCGAAGGGGGTCAGGAGGTGGGAGGGGTAGGTCCCCACGCCCCCCTCCAAGACCTCGTGGGCGCCCGTGTCGGACTTGTCGAGCCGCGCGAAGACCTCGTCGAGGACCTTCTCGGCCATCAGCCGCTCCCCCTCGGCGGTGAAGACGGCCCCGGGCACGTCCTCCTGGAGGAGCCCCTCCTTCTGGAGTTCCTGGATGAGTTCCTCCTCGAAGTGCTCCACCAGTTGCTTGCCCGAGAGGTCCTTGCCCCGGACCCGCCGGGTCCGGAGTTTCCGGACCAGTTCCCGCCACGCCTTCTCCCGCGCCTCCTCGGCCGCCTCCGAGGGGTCGGAGCCGGGGGTGCGGTCGGCGTTGTAGTAGGGGTAGAAGTAGTTCATCATCTCCTCCATCCGGGCGTTCTCGCGGCGGGAGGCGGAGTATTTCTTCCAGAGGTCCTCCCCCATCATGGAGCGGAGGGCCTCCTCCAGGTCGAAGGGGGCCCCGCCCTCCTGGAGGCCCTCCTTGTCGAAGAGGCCGTAGAGCACGTCCTTCAGGGTTTCGGGCCCGAGGAGCTGGCTCAGGGAGGGAGACTCCTCGCAGAGCCGGCAGCGCGCTTTCACCATGCCAATTTCATTCTCGCTTGTGGAGTCAAATAGGTTTGGAGCGCACCGCGATGGCTCGCTGCGGCTTCAGGGTAACCCCGTTTCATTTTGGAAACTTGTCGCGCCCCGCCGACAGATTTAAACGCCGGTCCATGGAAATCGCGGGCCAATGAAGTTCGGCCTCTTCTACGAGCTTGAAGTTTACAAGGAGTCGGGGAAGACGGAGGCCCAGGTCTACCACGAAGCCCTCGAGCAGTGCGCGCTCGCCGACCGGGTGGGCTTCTCCCGCATCTGGGCCGTGGAGCACCACTTCATGCAGGAGTATTCCCACTGCCCGGCCCCCGAGGTCTTCCTCAGCGCGGTTTCCCAGCACACGAAGAAGGCCCGCATCGGGACCGGCGTCATTCTCGCCCCCTTCCACAACCCCATCAGCGTCGCGGAGCGCACCGCGGTCCTCGACATCCTGAGCCGGGGACGCCTCGATGTCGGCATCGGCCGCGGGTTCCAGTTGAAGGAATATGAGGCCTTCAACGTCAACATGGAGGAGTCGAAGGCGCGCCAGTTGGAGGCCATCCAGTTCCTGAAAAAGGCGTGGACCGAGACCGAGACCACCTTCGACGGCAAGTTCTGGAAGGTCCCGAAGAAAATCCCCATCCTCCCCAAGCCGGTCCAGAAGCCCCACCCGCCCTTCTGGTTCGCGGCCGTGACCCCCTCGACCTACGAGACCGCCGCCCAGCAGGACGTCGGCTGCCTCGCCGGCCCCTTCAAGCCGATGCCGATGGTGGTGCAGGACCTGAAGCTCTACCGGAAGACCCGGAAGTCCCTTGGCAAGACCGACCCCAAGACCGAGCGCTTCTCCATGCTCATCGGCCTCCACGTGGAGAAGAGCAACGAAGCCGCCCAGAAGACCGCCAAGCAGGGGATGCTCCGCTACTTCCAGCTGCTGCTGAAGTTCACCGCCCCCATCCTCGCAAAGACGCCGGACGCCTACAAGTATTACGCCGAACTGCCAAAGGAAATCATCGGCAAGTTCACCGCCGACGAACTGGAGTCGGCCGGGATGCTCATCGGCGGCGACCCCAAGCACGTCATCGAGAAGTTGGAGTCGCTGCGCCAGTTCGGCTTCCCGGAAATCATGTATTTCGTCCCGGTGGGGGTCCTGTCCCAGCAGAAGGTCCTGGAGTCGATGCAACTCATCGGGGACGAAGTCATCCCCCACTTCGCCGACAAGCCGCCGGTCGTTTCCTACTGAGGGCCGCTCCCGGTCCCGCCACAGGTGGGATCGATGTAGGCCCGCACTCCTTTTCCGGGCCTCTTGCCCTTTGGTTTCCGGCTCTTCCGCTTTTTCTTCCCCGCCATCTCTTCAACAGATGGTCCGCGTCGCTATTGAATTCTCCGGGGAGCACCCCGGCCTCCCCCGGGCGGAGGCGGAGGCGGTGTTCCGGTCCCTCGGAATCCGGCATCGCCTCCTCTCTTCCGGGACCCACTCCATCTACGAAGTGGAGGGCGAAGTCCCCTGGGACCTCCTGGCCCGCCGCCTCGCCTATTCCCGGCGGGTCATGGAGGTGGAGGCCTCCGGGAGTCTCCGCGACCTGGAGAGGGCAGCGTCCGAAATCGGGGTGGAAGGTCGGACATTCGCCATCCGGGGCCCCCGGGAAGCGCTCCCCGCCCTGGGACCGGTGCTGAAGGGCCGGGGGCTCCGGGTCTCCCTCGACGCCCCCGACACCACCCTGCGCATCTTCGGGCAGGGCGGCTCGCTCCACCTCGCCCGGGAGAGGGCCGTCGTGGACCGCTCCGCCTACGGGGCGCGGCGCCCGGCGTTGCGCCCCTTTTTCAAACCGGGGGTCGTGCTCCCGAGGCTCGCCCGCGCCCTGGCGAACCTGGCCGAGACGCCGCCCGGCGGAACCCTCCTCGACCCCTTCTGCGGGACCGGCTCCCTGCTGGTGGAGGGGTCGCTCTGCGGCCTCCGGGCCCTCGGGGCAGACGCCCAACTCACGATGGTCGTAGGAACGCGGCGCAACCTGCGCGCCCTGGGGCTCCCCGCCGAGGTGGCGTGGGGCGACGCCCGCCGCCTCCCGTTCCGGGACGGCTCGGTTGGGGGCATCGCGACCGACCCTCCCTACGGCCGCTCGGCGAAGGTGGTGGGGGAGGCGCGCGGGGACCTCTACCGGAAGGCCCTCGCGGAGACGGCCCGGGTCCTCCGGCCCGGCGGCCGGGCGGTCTTCCTCTCCGCGGAGAACCGCCTCCCGGAGGTCCCGGGGCTGGTGGAAGAGGAGCACCACCGGGTCTTTGTCCACAAGAGCCTGGTGCGGCACGTCGCGGTCCTTCGAAAACTGTCACCGGGAGGGGGAAGGGGGCTTTGCCCCCCTCCCCCTCCCGTCCACAGGCCCGCTCTCCCCCACCCCCGGAAAACCGGCAGGGGCGACGATAGGTTTAGCCCTTCGTCGTTGCCGAGAGTGTCATGGCCGATGAGCGCGTCGTCCTGGTCACCGGCGCCTCCTCCGGCATCGGCCAGGCCACCGCCCGCCTCCTCGCCCGCGAGGGGTTCCGGGTCTTCGGGACGAGCCGGAAGGCGGCCGCGGGGGAAACCGGCGGCGTCGGGATGTTGCCCCTCGATGTGACCTCCGATGCGTCGGCGAGGGAGTGCGTCGAGGCCGTGCTGAAAAGTTCCGGCCGCATCGACGCGCTGGTGAACAACGCGGGCTATGAACTGGCGGGGGCCGTCGAGGAGACCTCGGTCGAGGAGGCGAGGGCGCAGTTCGAGACCAACTTCTTCGGGACGCTGCGGATGGTCCGCGAAGTCCTGCCCCACATGCGGCAGCGGAGGAGCGGCCATATCGTCAACATCGCCTCCCTGGCCGGAATCGTCCCGGTCCCGTTCCTCGGGCTCTACTCCGCCGCCAAGTTCGCCCTGGAGGGCACCACGGAAGTCTTGCGCCACGAGGTCCGTCCCTTCGGAATCCGCGTCGCGCTGGTGGAGCCCTCCTTCATGCGGACCGGCCTCCAGGGGGCGCGCCGCTGGGCGGACGGTAAACTCCCGGACTACGAATCTGCCCGGACGCGCGCCATGGCCCGCATCCAGTTCTACGAGGACCGGGACCCCCACCCCGAAAAGGTCGCGGCCACCGTCCTCCGCATCCTCCGGAGCTCCAACCCGCGGTTGAGGCACCCGGTCGGGAAGAACGCGGGGGTCATCGCCCTCGGCCGGAGGCTCATGGCCGAGCCCCTCTTCGAGCGGGGGACGCGGATGTTTTTCAGGCTCGACACCAAGCGGTAGGAGAACCATTTAATCCCGCGGACCCCACTCGGCCGATGCCGCTGAAGGAGTGGCTCCGGAACCATCCGCGGCTCTACGGCCTCGCGGCCCTGGCGAAGGGCTACCGGCCGATTTTCCTCGACTACCCCGTCCGCCCGGTTCCCCGCTACGGATACGGGGGAAAGCCGCCCCACCCCCTGCTCCAGGCGCGGATGGAGCGGGAGCGGGAGGCCTACCGCCGCACCCTGGAGCGGTTCCTGGAGTTCCGGGAGGACCTGGCCCGCATCCCGCTCCACGACCCGGGGAACTCCGCGGAGCCCTTCTACGAGAACGACTGGTTCTGCGGCCTGGACGGCGTTTCCCTCTACTCCTTCCTCCGCCTCCGCCGGCCCCGGCGCTACGTCGAGGTCGGCTCGGGTCATTCGACCCGCTTCGCCCGGAGGGCCGTCCGGGACGGCGGCCTCCCGACCCGGATTCTCTCCATCGACCCGCGCCCCCGGGCCGACGTCGAATCCCTCTGCGACGAGATGGTCCGCAAGCCCCTGGAGGAGGTGGACCTGGCCCGGTTCGACGGGCTGGAGGCCGGGGACATCCTGCTCATCGACGGCTCCCACCGCTGCTTCATGAACTCCGACGTCACGGTGGCCTTCCTCGACCTCCTGCCGAGGCTGCCCCCGGGCCTACTCATCGCGTTCCACGACATCTTCCTGCCCTACGACTATCCGCCCGACGTCGCCCTCCGCTACTACTCCGAGCAATACCTGCTCGCGGTCCTCCTGCTCGCGGCCCCGGGCCGTGCGGAGATAGTCCTGCCGGTCCGCTTCGCGGGCCGCGACCCCGAACTCAGTCGGGTCCTCCTCCCCCTCTGGGAGGACCCCCGCCTCGCGGGCGCCCACCGGCGCGGCGGGTCGTTCTGGATGGAACTCAAATAGGCCGGAAGTTACAAATACGGACCTCCCTCCACTCCCCCGATGAAGCACCACCGCTTCCCGCTGCAGGTCACCTTCCTCGGCACCGCCGGGACCGCCCCCAGCGCCCACCGGAACCCCTCGGCCATCCTGCTGAACCGGGAGGGCGAACTGATTCTCTTCGACTGCGGCGAGGGGACCCAGCAGCAGATGATGCGGGCCAAGACAGGCATGAAGGCCCTCTCCACCATCTGCATCACCCACTTCCACGGCGACCACATCCTCGGGATTCCCGGAATCCTGATGACCTTCGCCTTCCAGGAGCGCCAGGAGCCTCTCTGGATTGCGGGCCCGAGGGGGACCGAGCGGCTGGTCCAGACCCTCGCCACCCTCGGAGGCTTCGAGGCGAACTTCCCGGTGAAGGCGGTCGAACTGCAGCCCGGCGAGGCGCTGGAGAGGGACGGCTACCGAATCGAGGCGTTCAAGACCGACCACACCGGGCGCTCCATGGGCTACGCCCTGGTGGACCCGCCGCGGCCCGGGAAGTTCGACAAGCCGAAGGCGCTCGCGCTCGGCATCCCCGAGGGGCCGCTATTCGGCAATCTGCAGCGGGGCCAAGTCGTCGCCCTGAAGGACGGCCGCACCGTCCAGCCGGGGGACGTCCTCGGCCCCGCGCGGCCGGGCCGCAAACTGGTCTACACCGGCGACACCCGCCCCTGCGACTCGACGGTCGAGGCCTCCCGCGGGGCCGACCTCCTGATTCACGACGGAACCTTGGCGAACGACCAGGCCGACTGGGCCCGGGAGGCGCGCCACTCCACCGCGGCCGAGGCGGCGGAGGTGGCGAAGCGGGCCGGGGTCCACAAATTGGTCCTGACCCACATCTCGACCCGCTACGAGGAGAACCCGGCGGCGCTTCTGGCCGAGGCGAAGCCGGTCTTCCCCGGGACCATCGTCGCGCGGGAACTCATGTCGATTGAAGTCCCCTTCCGGGACGGAGAGGAAAGGCCATGACCCAGTGGGCGCTGAAAGAGTGGGCCGTCGTCTGCGAGGCGCTCGACCGCGGGATGCAAATCGTGCTGCTGCGCAAAGGAGGCATCGACGAGGTCCGCGGGGAGTTCACCGTGGAGCACCCCGAGTTCTTCCTCTACCCCACCTGGGAGCACCAGCGCGCCGAGCACCTCCAGCCCAGGTTCCGGGAGGCGCTGGCGGGCGCGTTCCGGGAGCCGCCGGACCGCCGCGTCCCCATCCGCGACTTCGCCCGGGTCGAGAAGGTGCTGAAGGTGAGCGACCTGGCCAAACTCCAGGCTCTGAAGGCGCGCTACGTCTGGACGCCGGAGCACGTGGCCCGGCGCCACGCCTACAAGCCCTCGATGCCGATGTTCGTCCTGCTCCTCCGGGTCCACCGGCTTCCCGAGGCCAAGTCGGTGGCCGAGACCCCCCGCTACGCCGGGTGCAAGTCGTGGGTGGACCTCGACGAGCCCCTCCGGCCCGACGGCGCGAGGCCGGTCCTGGACGACGGGAGGTTCGCCGCGGAGGTGGAGGCCGTATCGGCGGCCCTGGCATGAACCTGAAGGAGTTGGAGGCGCTGCTCCGGGACCCCATGACCCCGGCCCACCGCCGCATCTACGCCTGCCAGGAGTTGATGCACCTCGGAACCTCCGGCGCCGTTGCCCTCCTGGGGCAGGTGTTGAGAGAGGACCCCGACCCGGTGGTCCGCCACGAGGCGGCATTCGTCCTCGGGGAACTGGCCGACCCCGCGGGGGTCGCCGCGCTGGCGGAGGCGGCCGAAGGGGACGCGTCGGCCCTGGTGCGCCACGAGGCGGCGGAGGCGCTGGGGTGGATTGCGACCCCCGAGTCGCAGAGGGCGCTGCGGCTCGCCCTGAAGGACCCCGTGTCGGAGGTGGTCCGGACGGCGGAAATCTCGCTGGCGATGCATCGGGAGCCCAGGGCGAAATAGCGCTACGGGACCGGGCTCACGGCCCGGGCCGCCTGGGACGCCAGTTCAATCGCGGGCGTGGGGTAGAGCCCGAGGACGAGCGTCCCGAGGAGCGCGATGAGGAGGGCCGCGGAGATTGACTTCGGGGCCCGGAGGGGCGGGGCGTTCTCCGGGGGCGGAAGGAAATACATCTGCTTCACAATCTTCGCGTAGTAGAAGAGGGAGAGGGCGCTGTTCAGGATGAGGGCCACCGCCAGGGCCACCGCGGGGCCGCCCGCCTGCAGCGAGCCGAGGACCAGGAAGGCCTTCGACCAGAACCCCAGGAGCGGGGGCACCCCGGCCAGGGAGAGAAGGAGGACCGCCAGGACGAAGGCGGTGAAGGGGGCGCGCCGGCCGAGGCCGGTGTAGGCCTCGAAGTCCTACCGGCCGGTCCC
>CAZANW010000012.1:0-38395 GCA_964486625.1 uncultured Halobacteria archaeon | reverse complement strand
ACGAGAGGGTTTCCGAGTGGCCCGGGACTTCTCGCGCTGCGGCCCTTGCACTTGCGACCAAGGAATTCAGTCCAACCCGGGAGGCTCGCGAGATTGATGAAGAGTGGCAAAGGGGCGGGGGTGGGTGGGAAGATAGACTGGGGCTATCGTTCCATATCACATCTCTCACTCTTTTCGAAGAGGTTCAGTGTTCAGTAATCAATCCCCTTCTGCGCCGGAATCCCCTTCCGGAACGGGTGCTTGACCTCCCTCATCTCCGTCACCAGGTCGGCCGACTCAATCAGCCCCTTCGTGGCGTGGTTCCCGGTCAGGACGAGGTGGACGTTCGAGGGCCGCCCTTTCACCAGGTCCAGGACCTCCTTCTCCTTCAGCAGCCCCATCTGCACCGCGTAGTTGATTTCGTCGAGAATCACCAGCCGGTAGTTCCCCGACGCGATGCGCCTCCGCGCCTCCTCCAGAGCCTCCCGGGCCGCCTTTTCGTGCTCCTCCCGGGGCAACGTGTCGTCAATGATGCCCACGAACCCCTTCCCCGCCTTCACCAGTTCGAAGTCCGGAGCGAGGCGCCGGGCGCCGACCTCCTCCCCATAGTTCCAGGAGCCCTTGATGAACTGGACCATGCAGACCCTCCAACCGCGGCCCACCGCCCGCACGGCCATGCCGAGGGCCGCGGTGGTCTTGCCTTTCCCGCCGCCCGTGTAGACGATGACGAGGGAGTCGGGCGGCGGTGCGGCTTTCGGCTTCCTGGAGGGCTTCCCCTTGTCCCGGGGAGCCATCGTCAAAGGGCTCCGCCCTTCCGGCGGTCAGTGAGATTTGAAAAAAGCATATCGCCGGCGTCTGGGTTCCGGACTAGTCGGGGAGGTCGACGACTTTCAACTTGTTGCCATCCAGCACCAACTGGTAGGTGTCGGTGCTGTGGCGCATCCCCCGCAACTTGACGCAGGCGAACTTGCGGACGCGCTTCCGCTTGCCCTCGGGCTCCAGGGAGAGGGCGATGATGCCGTCCGCCAGGAAGTCGATGCCGTGCTTGGCGTACTCCTTGGAGTCCATGGACATCTCGGCGATGAGGAAGCAGGTGAGGTTCATCCCCTTCAGGAATTCGAGGAACTTGAACAGGTTGATGCGGGGGTCCTCGCCCCCGAACATGGTCTCGAAGACATCGAGGGAGTCAATCACGATGGTGCTGAAGTCCACCTGCTCCTTGGCCTCCTTGATGAGGTCTTGGACGATGAAAATCCACCCCTTCTTGAGGCCGTAGTCCTCGGTGACGAACCGGACCTTGCCCACATCCACCATGACCAGGTCCTTCTTCACGTCGGCGTGCTTCATGCCCAGTTTCTCCATCTGGGCCGTGAGGTCCTCGGCCCGCTGCTCCAGGCTCACGTAGGCCCCCTTGACGCCGTCGTTCTTGGCGTTGTTGTAGAGGATGTTGAAGCAGATGGTGGACTTGAGGGTCCCGGGGTTGCCGGTGACCACGACGATGTGCTTTTCCGGGATGCCGCCGCCCAGTTTCTCGTCGAGGCCCTCGACGTAGGTCTTGATGGGGCGCATCGGGGGAACATGGGCCCCGGCCACATAAACGTTTTCTATCCCACCCGCAGGGTCCGGCTCTTCACGCGCCAACGTTTATAGAGAAGAGTCCAGATAGCAGGAGGTGGACATCCTCGACCTGCTCCAGAACGGCCCCAAGACCACCAAGGAACTGGTGGACACCCTCACCGGCCAGCGGGAGATGACCGAGAAGACGTTCCACAAGCGGGTGAAGGAACTGGTCGAGGAGGGCAGACTCCTGAAACTGCCCATCCCCTCCCCCGAGGGGGGCTGGTCGAGCCTCTACGCGCTCCCAGCCCACGAGAAGAGGGCCATCGCCATGTGCGGCTACATCCCGACCAAGGGGAACGACGCCTACGTGGGGGCCAAACTGGCGGCGGCCCTGGTGCGGCTCCGCGGGAAGCTGCTCCGCAACCCCACCGCCGACGAGGCGCTCTTGGAGGCGGGAGAGAACCCCGAGGACCGCCCGGCCCGGGACCTTCTCTACCGTGTCGGGGCGAGCTGCGGCTGGAGGCCGCCGACCGAGGAAGAGGTCAAGCGGGCGCAGGAGGAACTCACGTGGACCCTGAAACTCGCCGCGCGGCTCAAGGTGGGGGCGAGCGAGGAGTCGCTGGCCCAGGTGGCGACGCCGGAGGAGATTCGGGGGGCAAGGGAGTATCTGGAGAGGTTTCCCGACGCGGTCGCCTGATTCAATATTTCTCCTTCTTCAACTTGAGCAGATACCCGATGCGATTCACCCCGACGTGCAGCGCCGGCGTCAGCACCAGCGCCGCGACCACGGTCGGCGGGAGGAAAATCAGGGTGAACCACGCCGGGTCTGCGAGCCACGCGAAGAGCCACGCGCCGAGCAGGAAGTCGAACTGGTCCGCCACCGGAAAGGTCTTGCCCGGCGCGATGTCGATGCGCCGCTTGAAGAAGGACTTAATGAGATCGCCGGTCATCGCCCCGGCGGGGAGGGCGACGAGGACGGGCCACGGGAAGGAACCGGGGGAGAGGAGGTTCTGGACGAGCCCCCAGAATACGCCGGAGCCGACGGCGCCGAGGAAGCCCCGCCAGGTCTTGTGGTCCCCGAACACCTCCCGGCCGTCGCGCCACTTCTTCCCGAAGTCCATCGGGGTCCCGCCGCCGAGGACGACCGCGGAGGAGTTGGCGACATAGGCGGGGACGAGGAACCAGAAGGCGGCCGCGAAAGAGTCCAGGACCACCACCATCAGCGGCGCCCCGGAAACGCCTCGAGAATCTGTCCGGCCACCCGGTCCCAGGTGTAGAGGCGCGCCGCTAACCGCCCGTTCTCCCCCAGCCGCCGCCGCAGCCCCTCGTCGGCCAGCAGGGTCCGGAGGGCCTCCGCCATCCGGGCGGGCTCGGGAGGGACGAGAACCCCGCACTGATTGGCGGAGACGACGGGCGAGACCAGTTCGACGTCGGTGGCCACCACAGGCTTCCCGCAGGCCATCGCCTCAAAGAGCTTGATGGGGGAATAGGCATTCCCCACTCCGGGAAAGGGGCTCCGCCGCGGGTCCACGGGCACAGCCGCCACATCGGCGGCTTGGAGCGCCCCGGGGACGTTCTCGGGCTCCAGCCGGCCCAGGAAGCGCTCCCGCGGCCCGCCGGTCCCGCCCGGGCCGATGGAGAGCAACGTCGCCTCCGGGACGAGGGCCATCGCTTCCCGCAGCAGGTCGAGGCCGTGCCAGGGCTCCGGCCCGCCCACATAGGCGACGACCGGCCCCTTCAGGCCGAGGCGGGCCTTCGCCTCCTCCGCCGGCGGGAGGTTCTGGAACCTCTCCCACCGGACGCCCGCCGTCGTCTCGAGGATTTTCTCCCTGGGGACACCGGGCGGAAAGAGGCGGGGAGATGTCGAGGAGACGATGCGGTCCGCGAGGAGCGCCGCCCCGGGGTCGAACTCGCCGTCAATCACCTCCAGGACCGCGGGGAGGCACAGCCTCTTGGCCGCGCGGATTCCCGCGCCGAAGCAGGCCCCCCGCTCGACGACCCCATCGGCGCCAAAGGCCCGCAGGCGGCGGACCAAGAGCCGTTCGAGGACCCGCGGGTAGAGTTTGCGGAGGTAGAACTCCTTCCACCATCGCTTGCCTCCCGCTCCGGATGCCTGCGCCGAATATGCCACGGGGAAGAGGAGGCCGCGGAAGACGCGCCACACCTCGAATCCCCCCTGCGTCCCGAGGGGGGGCTGCTTCCGGGAGTCCCGGCGTACCACCAGCAGGAGCGCGCACCCCCGGCCGGCCAGACCCCGGGCCACCTCCATGACGTGGACGGCGCCGCCGGTGACCCGCTCCAGCGAGACGTCGGGGGCCACGTAGGCCAGCCGAAGGGGCCCGGGCTCCGCGCGGGCGGCGTCAGGTGATGCCAAGGCCGTTCAGCAGGAAGGCGAAGGCGCCGCCCTGGATGGCGACCCCCATGAAGCCGTGGCAGACCGGAATCTCCCGGACATGCACCCAGACCCCTTTCGCCTTCCGGTGGTGGAGGGTCATGAAAAATCCGGTGAAAACGAAGAAGACCGACTCGGCGACGACCACGCGCCGGGCGGAGCGGCCCCAGTCGGTGAAGAGCTGGGTGGCGGCGAAGAGGCCGAGGGCGGCGGCGACCATGATGAGGAAGGCCCAGCGCCGGCGCCTCTGCCAGAACTGCGTGACCGCGTCCTCGACGCCGGGGGCCATCGGAGCGGGGGGCCGGACGCGGTTATAAACAATCTCCAAAATTGGAGGCAGGAGTTCCCCGGGGCCGCGAAACTGGAATCTGGCGCGTCGCTAGCCGGTCGGCTTCGAGGAGGGATTCGAAGGTCCCGATGTCGTACCTCTCCCCGTGGAACCGGTGGGCGTAGACTGCGCGCCCCGCCCGCCGCATCAACTCGACCGCGTCGGTGAGCCACATCTCGCCGCCGCGGCCGGGGCGGGTCCGGGCGAGGAACCTGAAAATCTCCGGGTGCAGGACGAGGAGCCCCGCGATATTGTAATAATATCCATCCACCCGGTAGGGCCGCGCCTGGACCAGCGTCGGCTTTTCGATGAGCCCCCGGACCCGGCCGTCCCTCCCGATGCCCACGATGCCGAACCTCCGCGGGTCCTCGACCGGGTGGACCAGAAGCGTGGCCCGCGCCCGCTTCTTGCGGTGGAGCGCGAAAGTCTCCGCCACGGCGTCCACGGGCCGGAAGTAGTTGTCCCCGAACATCACCGCGAACCCGTCCTCCCCGACCCACGACCGGGCCAGGGAGACCGCGTGGCCCACACCCCTCGGCTCCTCCTGCACGCGGTAGGTGACGTCGAGGCCGAACTGGCGGCCGGAGCCGAGGTAGTCGAGGATGGCGCCCTTCCTCCAACCGACGATGACGAGGACCTCCTCGACCCCGCCCGCCCGGAGCGCCTCCAGGACGTGGTGAATCACCGGCTTGGTCCCGACCCGGATGAGTTCCTTGGGAATGGCCTGGGTCAGGGGGGCGAGGCGGCTCCCGACCCCGGCGGCGGGGACCACGGCTTTCCGGATAGGGGCGGGCATGGAACGGCCTTCTTTTACGTTCCGTGATATAGTCTGTGGCCCCGGAGTCTCCAAGATTCGTCCCGTGGGCGGTCCTGCTGTTCGCCGCCGCGTCCATGGCCGGGGTGGCGGCCGCCCAGGACGTCGCCCCGTCCATCGGCCTCTCCACCGACCTCGGCGACGCCTCCCTCCAGGCCGGGACCCCCCGGAACTTCTCGGTGGCGGTCACCAACCTCCGGGATGTCCCCCTCCCCGTCCGCGTCTTCGTCGAGGGGCCCGCGGCGGCCCTGGCGGGCCCGCCCATCGAACTGACTCTGGCCCCCGGCGAGCGGAGGGAGGTCTCCCTGACCCTCGGCTCCGCCCAGTCCCGGACCTACCGGGGGACCCTCGTGGCCGAGGGCGGCACCCAGCGGCGGGAGGTCCCCTTCGAGGCCCGGGTCCTGGCCTCCGCCACCGGCCGCCCGCTCCTCCTCGACACGGGGCCCGGCCAGCTGAGGCCCGGGGAGACCCTGTTCATCAACACCACGCCCCGGGTCGCCGCGACCCTTCCGGGACGCATTCTGGTCTCGACCGAAGGCGGGGCGGTCCTCTTCGAGTCGGAGACCCTCGATTTCTCCTCGCCCCGGAATCTCACCTTCACGATTCCCGGGGGAACGCCGCCGGGGGTCCTCACCGTCGAGGCGAGAATCGAGGGCACCGACGTCGCTGCGGCCGGCACGGTCACGGTCCTCCCTTCCCCCTTCCCGACCTACCTGCTCCTCCTGCCGGCCGCCACCGCCGCGGGCGCGGTCCTCCTCCGGTGGCGCCTGGACCTCCTCGCCCTGCTCGCCAGCGGCCGGCGCTATCCCCCCCTCTCGGCCTACACATCCCTGCCCGCGGGGCCCTTCGCCGTCGGGCGGGTCGCGGGCAGCCGCAAGAGAGTCGGCCTGGGACCGGAGCACCTGCGGGGCCACCTCCTCGTCGCGGGAGCCACGGGCGGGGGCAAGAGCGTGGCGGCCATGGTCCTCGCCGAGGAGGCCATGCAGCAGAAGTGGGCCGTGGTCGTGTGCGACCCGACCGCCCAGTGGACCGGGCTCCTGCGGCCCTGCCGCGACCGGAGCCTCCTGCGCCGCTACCGGCTCTTCGGCCTCGGGGAGCCCCGCGGCTGGCCGGGGGCCCGGCGGGAGGCCCCCGACTTCGAGGAGGGAGACCTCGCGCCCGGACGGCTCCTCCTCTTCGATTTCCCGGAGAACTTCAACGAGAACCTGGCCCGGCTCCTCGACCGGCTCCGGGCGATGGGGGCCCCGAAGGTCCCCCTGATGGTGGTTTTCGAGGAGATTCACCGCGCCCTGCCGAAATACGGCGCCCCGGACCAGCTCTATCCCCTCCTCGAGAGCGTAGTCCGCGAGTTCCGCCAGCGGGGCGTCGTCCTCGTCATGACCTCGCAACTGCTCTCCGACTTCAGTTCCGAAATCGGCGACAACGTCCTAGCCGAACTGCAGATGCTCACCAAGGGCCCCGAGGACCTCGCCCGGCTGGAGCGGAAATACGGGGACGCGGCCGCCCGGCTGGCGACCCGCCTGGAGCCCGGCGCTGGGCTCCTCCACCACCCCGAGGTCAACGGCGGGAGGCCGGTGGCGGTGGAGTTCCGGCCCACCCTCGGCGACCCCCACAAGATTCCGGGGCCCGTCCTCGACCGGTGGCGGGACCTCTGGAACCGCTGCGGGAAACTCGCGGAGAGGGAGCGGGGGCCCGAGGCGGCCCAGGCCCTGGCGCGGGCCCGGGAGAGGCTGGAGAGTTTCCGGCTGGAGATGGCGCAGGTGTTCCTCGACGAGGCGGAGGGGCTCCGGAAGAAGGGTTAAACTCCAAGCCGCCTACCCCAGCCATGGACCCGAAGGGGCGCACCGCCCTCGTCACCGGCGGCGGGACCGGAATCGGCGCCGCGACCGCCCGCCGCCTCGCCGCCGCGGGGGCCCGCGTGGCCGTCATGGGGCGGCGAAAGGAACCCCTGGAGTTGGTCGCGAAGGAAATCCGCAAGGAGCGGCCGGGGAGCAAGGTCCTCGCCGTCCCGGGAGACGTCTCGAAGCCCGCCGACGTGGAGCGGTGCGCGGCCCGGGCCGCGAAGGCCGTGGGGCCCGTGGACATCCTCGTGAACAACGCGGCCATCCTCATCACCGGCCCGGTGGCCGAGCAGCCCCTGGAGGAGTTCCGGGAGATGATGGAAATCAACTATTTCGGGACGGTCCTCATGACCCGCGCGCTCCTGCCCTCCATGCGGAAGCGCGGAGCGGGGCACGTCGTGACCGTGGCCTCGGTCGCGGGCCGCAAGTCCATCTCGGGCTACGGGGCATACGCGGCGACCAAGTTCGCGGTGATTGGGTTCATGGACGCCCTGCGGCAGGAGTTGCACGGCAGCGGAATCGGCGTCTCCACGGTCCTGCCCGGCGCCGCTGCGACCTCCATCGGGGACCCCTTCGCGGAGAAGAGTCCCCTGGCGAGGATGTCGGTGGTGAAGCCGGAGATGGTCGCGGGGGCCATCATGGAGGCGCTGCTCCTGAACAAGCCGCAGGTCTACGTCCCGAAGCCGCTGCAGACGCTGGCGCTGATGAACGAGTTGTCGCCCCGGGGGGCGGACCTGCTGATGCGGTTCGTCACCGGGGGACGGTGAACCGGAAGTCCAAGGGCAACAAGGGCTATCGCCTGCATATCACTTCTTTGCACCTTTTCGTAGAGAGGGCGGGCTCTACCTCCCCGGCCCAATGGGGAATGGGGGAGCGGGAGGCGCGGGCAGGGGCGGCAGGGGGGCGGGGACGCCGGGGCTCCAGCGGGGTAACGTTGCGACCATCGCTCCCACCAGGACTGCGGGAAGGATATGGAGCGGGATTCGTCCGACCTGCTCACGTTTGCGAGCGGAGTCTTTCCATCCGGACCGGAAAATAAAAAATCGAAACGGGGAGGGAAAAACAGCCGGTTACGACTCGAAGAACGCTTTGAGTCTCTTCCGCAACTCCTCGCGCTTCCGCTCGGCGTCGCGCTCGCCCGCGCGGGTGGCCTTCGCGGCCTCGACGACCGCGTCCGCAGTCTCGGCGAGCCGCTGCCCCTCGTCGCGCTCGACGCGCGCGCGAATCTTCTCGTAGAGGAGTTCCCGCCGGGCCCAGTGGGCCAGCGGCAGGAGCCGAGCCTCGGCGGCGTCAATGGCGTCGCTCGGGGCGCAGTCGAGGGTCACGGAGCATGCGCCGTAGTGGGTCATGGAATCACCTCCTTTGTTGCCGTTCCACTCGGAAACCCTCTCGTCCCGTCGTCGCGGGCCTCAATCTCGCGTGCCTTCGGCACGCGTGGCAATATCGGAGGCCCGCGCCGGTCCTCTCGGAAACTCTCTCGTCTCGTCGGCAACGATTTATCCGACCATTGAACAGGTGCCATGATCCAAGAGGGGCGGAGGGGGGATTATGGAGGGGGATTGGACCTACCCGCTCACAGGAGAAAAGTTTAAAAGCGGTGGACCGATGCGCGCCGATGTCCGTGCAGAACAAAGGCCTGGTTCGCAAATTCTACGAAGAGGTCATGAGCAAGGGAAACCTCGCCGCCATCGACCAGTTGTGCGTGCCGGACTTCGCGGACCGGAATGCGATGCCCGGACAGGCCCCCGGGGCCGAGGGGCTGAAGCAGATGTTCGGGATGTTCCGGACCGCCTTCCCCGACATGAAGGTGACCGTGGAGGAGATGATTGCGGAGAAGGACCTCGTCTCGGCCCGAATCACTCTCGTCGGGACCCACAAGGGCTCGTTCATGGGCGAAACCCCCACCGGCAAGAAGGTGACCATGAAGGGCCTGGACCTGCTGCGCATCAAGAAGGGGAAGATGACCGAGGTGTGGCACTACGGGGACGATATGGCGGTCATGGGCGAACTCGGCATCAAGCCGCCAGCGTGAAGTTGGGGCTTTCTTAAACCGGCTCGCCCGGCCCGCGCGCCACCTGCCCGAACAGGAGATACGCGGCCCGCACCGCCTCGCCCCACGCGCCCTCCCGCGCGAAGACCTCAATGACGAGATTTTCGGCGTCGAGCCGCAGGTCCACCCGGAACCCGCCGTCGGGGGAGGCCCACTGGAGGCGCGCGCCGTTGTCCCGGAGACCCTGCCACCGGAGAGGGCCGACCCAGCGCCCCTGGAGCGACTCCGCCACCGCCCCGGCGGTGGTGCCCGGCGGGAGGCGCGCTTCGAGGACCTCGACGCCGGGCAGGTCGGGCTCCTCTTCGAGGGGGACGGCGCGGGCCCCGAGGCGGTAGCCCCCCTCGGTCCGCTCGATGTATCCGGAGCGCTCCAGCCGCCGGAGGGTCCGGCTCAGAATCTCGGGGTGGAGGCCGAGGGTGCGCCGGATGCCCTGGAATGGGACCACGGCTCCCGGCTCGCCGAGGGTGCGGAGGACCGCCTGCTCGCGGTCGGGGAGGGGCTCCATGGCACTAACTTTAGGTTAGCGATATATAAGCCTTCAGGGCCTTTCCCGCCTGAGTTCGACGTAGCGCACGGCGGACCCTTCCGGATAGGCGAACACCAGCCGCTTCCTCACGGACTGGGAGAGCCTCACCGCCCGGGACATCTCGACCAATGTGAAAACGTGCTCCTGCGGCAGGACGTGGACCAAATAGTCCGAGTGGCCCGCGGGCCATTGCGAATAGACCCGGAAGTGGGCGCCGAACTTGAAGCCGGTCCGCGCCACCAGCCCCCGGTCGCGCAAATCCCGGTAGACCGCCAGCCGCGCGTCGAATTCTGCGCCCGCGGGCTTGGCGGAGCGCCGGAACCAGCCCCGCCTCTCCGGGGCCGGGGCGCCGTCGGGAAGGCGCAGCCCCCCCCGCCCCGCGAGGTAGGCCGCCTCCAGCCGCGAGAGCCAGAGCCGCCCCTCCTCCGCGCGGCCGATGAAAGCGGCCTCGCACGCCTGGACCGCCGCAGGGTCGGAAACGAGGACGCGGCTCCCCGCCGGGGCCCCTTGGCAGGGCGGGATGTCGGCCGCTTTGCCCTCCGGGAAGTGGGGCAGCCGCGCCTCGTAGAACGTGACCTCCCCCTCCGAGTCCACCATCCCGAGGAGGAGCCGCTTGTGGACGTTGGTCGCCTCGGTGAGGACCTCCGCCAGCAGCCGGAGCGGCACGGGCTCGCGCTCCGGGAGCGCCCAGACGTAGGTCTCGGAGGGGCCGCCGCCCGGCCCCGCGCCCCGCTTGTAGAGCCGGAAGTCCCGGGGCCCCGGGGCGAGCCGGTAGCCGCGGAGGCGGAGGCTCCGATAGACCGGGTAGCGCACCTCGAACCGGGGCTGGAGGGCCGCGGCCGCCCTCAGGAGCCCCGGGTAGTCGAGGGCCTCCGCGCCCCGCCGGACCTCCAGCCTCCCCCGCTCGCAGAGGTGGGCCGCCTCCTCCAGGCCGAGGTGGATTTTCTCCCCGGCGGGCTCCCCCGTGTTCGGCGGAGCCTCCTCGGGACCGGCCAGGACTCCGTCCCGGGTCAGTTCGGCCATGGGAAAGTCCATTTCCTCCGCACCCAAAACCGTTGCGTGCCCCCCGAGCGCGCCCCCCCGGCCCCCGTCGCCCGAATCTTCGCGGTCGAACTCGCCCGGGTGTTGCCGGAAGTGACCGCGGACGGCCTCCCCGTGAGCCCGACGGGAGCGGCTTGTCCCCGGCTCTTCACCGTGGGGCTCCTCACCGCGGTGGAGAGGTCGGGCGGCGAGCACCGGGGGCGCCTCGCCGACCTGACGGGGGAACTCCTCCTCGTCGCCACAGCCACGGAGCCCTCGGCCGCACTCTTCCTGTCGAACGCGGAGACCCCGGCGCCGGTCGCCGCCACCCTCCGCTGGACGCCCGGAGGCTGGAGGGCGGAAGAGGTCCACAAATCCACCGAGACGGCGCGGAACCGTTGGGTCGTGGAGACCGCGGGCCGGACCCTGGAGCGTGTGGAGCGGATGCGCCGATTCCTCGCCTCCCGGGGCCAAGGGTTCCCCGATGCCGAAGCGCGCCTCCTGCGAGCCGCCGCCCGGGGCTACCGGCTCACGCCCGCGGCCCTCGACGGGATGGAGGAGGAGGCGGCCGCCGCCATCCGGGTGGTGGCGGGCGGGCCCGACCCCGAGAGGACGCTCATGGAACTGCTGGGACGGCCCGGCTCCGGGGGAGGGCTCGCCCGGGAGGAACTGCTCCGGGAGGCGGTCCGGGCGGGCATCGCGCGGGGGGCCGCCGAGCGCGCCCTCGGCTCCCTGCTGGCGGAGGGGCGGTGCTTCGAGCCCAGGACCGGCGTCGTCCGCAGGGTCGAGAGGTAGCGCTTCAGACGACCGGGTAGAGGAACGGGCCCAGCCCGGTCGTTTGCGCAGTGATGGCGAGGATGATGAAAATCACCAGGACGACGATGAAGGGGACGAGCCACCAGAGCTTCCGCTTCCAGAGAAACTGGAGGAAGTGGCCGAGGGTGCGCGATTTCGCTGAAATCCTGGAGAGGAAGCCCATCGCTACCCCCGACGGCCCGCCGTAAAAAAACCTTCCGGGCTCAGGGGGCCGCTGGACGGGGGACCAGACCCTCCTCGACAGCCTCATGACGCCCAGGTTGACGACCTCCGCGGGAATCCCGCGGGCCGCCAGGTCCTGCTCCCGGCGGGGGCGGAAGACTCCCCGCCAGTTCGGTCCCATCAACTCCTCCGCACAAGGTGGTCTCCCAGCACCAGCAGGTCCATCCCGCTCCGTTGGAACGTGGAAATGGCGTTCTCAGGAGTGGTGACGATGGGCTCGCCCCGGAGGTTGAAACTTGTGTTCAGCACCACCGGAACCCCGGTCTTGTTCCCGAAGGTCCGGATGAGTTCGTGATAGAGCGGGTTGACGCCCGGGTGGACCACCTGGATGCGCGCGGAGCCGTCCGCGTGGGTCACCGCGGGGATGGTCTTCCGGTGCTTCTCCCGGACCGGGGTCGTGTAGAGCATGAACCGCGCCGGATAGTGGTTCCCCGCGTCCTCGAGGTCGAAGTAGGTCTCGGCCTCCTCCACGACCACCGACGGGGCGAAGGGGCGGAAGGGCTCCCGGAACTTGATTTTGGCGTTCACGACGTCCTTCATCTCCGCCCGCCGCGGGTCCGCGAGGATGGACCGGTTCCCGAGGGCCCGGGGCCCCCACTCGAACCGGTCCTGGAACCAGCCCACGACATTGCCGTCCGCCAGCGAGTCGGTGACGGCCTGGAGCAGCGATGCCCTGGAGAGCCGCTCGGAGGGGAGGCCGGAGCGCTCCACGGCGTTGCGGACGGCGTCGCCGCCGTAGGCCTTCCCGAGATAGGCGTGACCCATGACGTATCTCCGCGGGTTGCCCAGAACCGCGTGGTGCATGTAGAGGGCGGCGCCCAGGGCGCCCCCCGCGTCGGTCGCGGCCGGCTGGACGTAGAGCGCCTCGAACGGGGTCTCCCTCAGGATGCGCGCGTTGGCCACGCAGTTCAGGGCGACGCCGCCCGCCATGCAGAGGTTCGGGCACTTCGTCTCCTCGTGGACTTTCCGGGCCAGGTTCAGCATCGCCTCCTCCAGGACCGCCTGGATGCTCGCGGCCACGTCGGCGTAGAGCGGGTCCAGTTTCTCGGCATCGGCGGGGGAGCGGGGCTTCCCGAAGAGGGCCTCGAACCTCCGGCTGAAACTGCGATTCATCGAGCGATGGTATTCGAAGTAGCGCAGGTCCATCCGGAAGGAGCCGTCCGAAAGGAGGTCGACCGTCTTCTTCACCTTGTCCACGTGGACCGGCTTCCCGTAGGGCGCCATCCCCATCACCTTGTACTCGCCCTCGTTGACCTCGAAGCCGAGGAAGGCGGTGAAGGCGCTGTAGAGGAGGCCCAGGGAGTCGGGGAACCGGATTTCCCGCAGGAGTTTCAACTCGTTTCCGCGGCCGTGCCACATGGCCACGGTGGTCCACTCCCCCACGCCGTCCACGCTCAGGACGGCGGCCTCCTCGAAGGGCGACGGGTAGAACGCGCTCGCGGCGTGGCTCAGGTGGTGGTCGGAGAACAGGATGCGCTCCTGGCCAACGCCCAGTTTGTCGCGGATGGTCCCGTGGACGTAGAGCTTCTCCCCGAGCCACCCCAGCATGGCCTCGCCGAAAGCGCGCCGGGAGTGGGGGTAGGCGGAGAGCAGGGTCAGGAGGACCCGCTCGAACTTGACGAAGGGGCGCTCGTAGAAGACGACGTAGTCCAGGTCCTCCGGCTTGATGGAAGCCTGTTCGAGGCAGAACTGGACGGCCTCCATGGGAAAGCCGGGGTCGTGCTTCCTCCGGGTGAAGCGCTCCTCCTGGGCGCAGGCGACCGGCGTTCCGTCCACCACGAGGGCCGCCGCGGCATCGTGATAGTGGCAGGAAATCCCGAGAATCTTCATGGCGGCACTTCAAGCACGCGCGCAATCGCTCATGCCTGTCGTCGGGCCTCGTCCAGGGTGGTGATGCGGAGTTCGCGGACCTGCCACACGCTGTCCGACGCCCTCCGGTGCCGCATGGGCTTCGAGAAGCGGACGGCGACGACCGTCAGCAGAAGGACCACGGCGGTCAGGGTGAAAAACAGCCAGAACCCGTAGATGGGGCGGAAGGGGAAGAACCTCAGAACGACGTAGAGGGCGACGGAGAACAGCGGGGCCAGATAGATGGCCCCCATCATCGCTTTCGCCTGCTTGACGCCCGCTTTTTTGAATGCGTCGCGGAGTCTTCCCATGGGGCCCCTGTAAGGAGGCCCTATAAAAGAGTATCCGCGCCCGCCGGCGCCGCCGCTCAGGGGACCAGCCTCTCCCGCACCAACCAGCCGGCGACGAGTTCCGCGGCGGCGCGGTTCCCCCAGGCGGTCCAGTGCGCCTCGGCCTGGGATGTGAAGTAGAGGGGATTGCCGGACCGGTTGGCGTATTCCCTCAGGCCCGGCGACAGGTCCAGAAAAGGAACCCCCTCCGTGGCGCTGAAGTTCCGGAGGATTCGGCCGGAGCGGTCGAAATCCACGGTCAGGTTCCCGATGGCGGGGTAGAGGAGCAACTGGCCCTGCCAAAGCGCGGGATAGACCATTTCGCGGCCCGGAATCATGAACAGGGAGAACCTCGCGCCGTTTTCCCGGGCGCGGTCCGCAACGAGCCGGAGGATGTCCAGGGTCAGGTTCCAGCTCTCGTTGTAGGAGGGCGGCGGGTCCGCGCGGTAACTGTCGAAGAACACGGGACGCACGGGAACGTTCGGAGAGGGGCCCCCGCTCCGGAGAGCGTCCCCGACGAAGGTGTAGACCGAGGGGAAAAGCCTGCGGAACAGCCCGGCCACCGGGTTCTTCAGCGGGAGAGAAACGGCCTCCCGCTCCTCCAGTTTCCCGGTCGAATTTCTCACGAAATAGGGGGAGAAGCGGTTCGCGACGTTGTCCCCGGGATCGTTCAGGGAGAAGGCCAGGAGCACGAGGTCCGGCTGAAACGGGAGGCCGTAGCGCTGGAGGGCGAAAAACTCCTGGCTCGTCCCGAAGTTTTGGACCCCCAGATTGATGACTTCGGCCTGGACGCTCCGGTTCGTGAGCTCGCGCTCCAGATGGTAGGCGAACGTCTCCTCGTAGGGCACCTGCAGCGCGTCCATGAAGGAGTCCCCCAGCACCACGATGCGGAAGGCCCCGGGAGGCTTGGACTGCGCGTGGTCCCGGTCATGGAAGCCCAGCGAGTTGAAGCGGAGGGTCGTCGAGAAATCGGGGGTCGTGTACTGGAACACGCCGCCGGGGACGTGGCGGGTGCCGATGTAGGGGTCCGGCTCCAGGGTCCTGGCGACCACATCGCGGCCCTGCAGGGCCACTTCCAAAACCACGAGAGCCAGCAGGATTCCCACAAGAACGAAAGCAACCCGGCTCAGGATGCGAATCCATGCGCCCTTCATGCCCCCGGCCCGGCGGGCCCCGGCTCCCTTCAGCGCATCGCGAAAACGGCCCATGGTGCCGTGGTGGAGGACGAGTCATAAATAGTATTCCAGGCAACATCTGCCGGATGAAACTCCGACTCGATCTCCACGTCCACACCGCCCACTCCTACGACGGGGTGGACCCGGTGGCCGAGACCCTGCGACGGGCCGGTGCCGCGGGCCTGGACGGCCTCGCCGTCACAGACCACAACACGGTCGCGGGACTGCGGGAGGCCGAGGGGGCCGACTCGGGCCTGCTCGTCATCCCGGGCGTCGAGGTCTCCACCGCGGAGGGCCACCTGCTCCTCCTGGGGGTCCGGGAGGCCGCGCCGCCCGGGAGGCCGCCGGAGGAGACCATCGAGTGGGCCGAAGCGCGGGGCGCCACGATTGTCGCCCCCCACCCCTTCCACCCGCTTCGCCACCCCCTCGGCCGCGTGGAGGGGCTCAAGGTCCACGCGGTCGAGGCGTTCAATTCGCGCTTCATCACCGGCTGGGCGAACCGCAAGGCGGTGCGCGAACTCCGGCGCCTCCGCCTCCCCGGGGTCGGCTCCTCCGACGCCCACCGGGCGCGGTTCGTGGGGCGCGGAGTGACCGAGGTCGAGGCGAACGGCCGGAGCGTGGAGGCGGTCTTGGAGGCTGTCCGGAAAGGGCGGACTTCGTGGAGCGGGAGGAGGACGCCGGTCTCCAGTTATCTGGGGCAACTGGGGCGCGGGAACCTGCGAAAGGTCCGGGGGCGGGGCCCCGTGCCGAGAAGATGAAGGGGGATTTCAAAATGCAAATTGCAAAGTGCAAAAGTCAAAATTTTTCATTTTTAATTTTTCATTTTGCATTCTGCACTGGGCCATGAAACCCGGAGTCCGGGCCCTCGGGATTGCGGAGAGTTTCCGAAAACGGGGAAAGAGGTCCGTCCTCGCCGGCGTCGTCCTCCGCTCCGACGGCCCCGTGGACGGGGTCGCCCTCGACTCCATCACCGTCGGCGGCATGGACGCGACCGGGGGCGTCCTGCGCCTCTTCGGGGCCCTCCGGCGCGACGACATCCAGGCGGTGTTCCTCGGCGGCTGCGTGATTTCCTGGTTCAACATCGTGGACCTGGAGCGCGTCCACAGCGAGACCGGGCTGCCCCTCCTCTGCGTCACCTACGAGGAGAGCCCCGGGCTGGAGGGCCACCTGCGGGACCTCTTCCCGGAGGACGGGGAGGAGCGGGTCGCCCTTTACCGGCGGCTCGGGACCCGCGAAAAGTTCCGGCTCCGCACCGGCCACGACGTCTTCGTGCGCGTCCTCGGCCTGGAGCGCGGAGAGGCCCTGGAGTGGCTCGACCGGTTCACCCGCCACGGCAAGGTCCCCGAGCCGGTCCGGGTGGCGCGGCTGGTGGCGAGGGCCGCCCTGAACCAACCCTTAAGGGAGTGACCGGGAAGCGATGCCCATGGCTCCCGCCCCCCGCATCGAGGCGTGGCCCGTGGCCCTGCCGGGCCTCGTGAAGCCCGGCGACGACCTCGCGGCCCTCGTCGCCGGAGCCGCGGGCCTCCGCCCCCGCGACATCCTCGCCGTCTCCTCCACCGCCGTCGCAAAAGCGGAGGGGCGGGCCGTGGCGCTCGCCGAGGTGGAGCCCGGCGCCGAGGCGCGGCGCATCGCGAGGCGCAACGGCGACGACCCGAGGTTCGTGGAGGTGGTCCTCCGGGAGGCGGCCGAGGTCCTCATCGAGAGCCCCTTCCTCCTGGTCCGGACCCGCTCCGGGACCGTCTGCCCGAACGCCGGGGTGGACCGCTCCAACACCGAGCCCGGGACCGCCCTCCGTCACCCCGCGAACCCCGACCGGAGCGCGAGGTCTCTGCGGCTCGCGCTGGAGAAAAGGGCCGGAAAGCCTCTCGCCGTGATTGTCACCGACACCTGCGGGCGGCCCTTCCGCCTCGGCCAGACCGGCGCGGCCCTGGGGCTCTCGGGGCTGGCGGCCATCGCCGACTGGAGGGGGCGGAAGGACCTCTACGGAAACCTCTTGGAGGTGAAGCAGGAGGCGGTGGCCGACGAACTGGCGGCCCTCGGCAACCTCCTCATGGGGGAGTCGTCGGAGGGGACCCCGGCGGCGGTGATTCGGGGCTACGACTTCAAGGCCGCGAACGGGGGGGCGCGGGGACTCCACCGGCCCGTGGCCGACGACATTGTAAGGAGGGCGCTGCTACGATACAGGGATGGCCGAGGAGAAGGAGGCCGAAGAGCCGGGCGTCGTCCGGTATAAACTGGGGCGGTTCCTGGAGAAACTCCTCGGAAGGCTCCTCTGCCTCTTCGGCCGTCACCGGTTCCGGGAGGAGGGCGTCACCATCTGCATGCGATGTTTGAAGCAGATGAAGGAGAGATACGAGTGATCGGGCCTACTCCAACCCCATCTGCATGGCTTTGACGACCGCCTCCTCCCTCTTCATCCCGTGCTTCCGCGTCAGGTGAATCACCGCCTCGTCATAGACATCCCAGGTGGTGCTGGTGTCGCGGAGGACGGCGTTGCAGAGGTCGCACTGGAACTCCTTGGTGCCCGCGGAGGCGGGGGTGGCGCCCATCGCAGGAACAGGGACGCCGGCTTATAAAATCTGCGCTATAGGACTTCGACGTCGTGGGGCTGGCTCTCCCGGATCCCGGCCTGGGTGATGCGGACGAACTGGGCGTTCTTCCGCATCTCCTCGAGGTTCCGCGCCCCGCAGTAGGAGATGCCCGACCGGAGGCCGCCGACCAGTTGGGTGAGAATCTCCGACGCCTTCCCGCGGTAGGGGACGAGGGCCTCGACCCCCTCGGCCACCACGTCGGTCAGGTCGTCGTCCACCGCCTCGCCGTTCTCCCGGAGGGTCCGGTCCACGGTGGCCCCCATGGAGGCCATGCCCCGGCTCATCTTGTATTTCACGTTGTTCCGCATCACCGTGACGCCCGGGGCCTCGTCGGTCCCGGCCAGGAGGCTCCCCACCATCACCGTGCTCGCCCCCGCGGCAAGGGCCTTGGTGACGTCGCCGGAGGTCCGGATGCCGCCGTCGGCGATGAGCGGGACTCCCTTCGGGCGGGCGGCCTTGGCGCACTCCAGGATGGCGGTCAGCTGCGGCACCCCGGCGCCGGTGACGATGCGGGTGATGCAGATGGAGCCCGGCCCGACCCCGACCTTGACCGCGTCGGCCCCAGCGTGGATGAGGTCCCGGGTCCCCGCCTCGGTGGCCACGTTGCCCGCGACCAGTTCGACGTCCTCGAACTGCTCCCGGATGTCCCGCAGGGCCCCGACGGCCTGGTCCGAGTGGCCGTGGGCGATGTCGAGGACGAGGGCGTCGGAGCCCGCCTTGAGGAGGGCCGCGGACCTCTCCAGGAAGTCGCCCTTCACGCCGATGGCCGCGCCGACCCGGAGCCGCCCCTTCTCGTCCTTGCAGGCCATGGGATACTGGGTCATCTTCAGGATGTCCTTCCCGGTGATGAGACCCCGGACGCGCCCCTCCCGGTCCACCAGCGGCAGTTTCTCGATGCGGTGCTTGTGCAGAATCTTCTTCGCCTCCTCCAGGGAGGTGCCCACCGGCGCGGTGACCAGTTCCTCCCGGGGCGTCATCAGTTCGGAGACCTTCTTCTTGCCGTTGGTCTCGAACCGGATGTCCCGGTGGGTCAGGATGCCCTCCAGGCGCCCCTTGCCGTTGACCACCAGGAGGCTCGTGATGCCCTGGTGGGCCATGAACTCCCGGGCCTGGGCCAGGGTCTTCTCGGGCGGGATGACGTAGGGCTGGTCAATCACGAAGGACTCGGAGCGCTTCACCTTCTCCACCTCCTTCACCTGCTCCTCGATGGGCAGGAACCGGTGGATGATGCCGATGCCCCCCTCCCGGGCCACGGTGATGGCCATGGCAGATTCGGTCACCGTGTCCATGTTGGCACTGACGACCGGGAGGTTCAGGGTGATGTTCCGGGAGAAGCGGGTCCGGGTGTCAATCTCCCGGCGGCTCCGGACCACCGACCGCCTGGGGACCAGGAGAACGTCGTCAAAAGTGAGACCGAGGTTGACGGCGGTTTTGGAGTCATCCATGCCGTCTTTCCATTCTCTTCTCTCTCTTTAAGACTTTCGCGAATTCGGCAGAAGGACGGGGTGCAGGCCACGGACCCCGACCCGGAAGCCTAGGCCGCGCAGCAGGGCCGCGGCCCGTCCGGACCCGTGGAGGAGCAGTTCCAGGAGGTCGCCGGGCTCGTCCACATCCTGGGCGAGGCGGAAGGAGTCCACCACCCCAACATCGAGGCCCAGGGCCCGCGCCGCCTCCAGGTGCTTGCGGAAACTCCCCCGGTGGTAGTCCACCCGGAACCGCGGGTCGCGGGCCAGGACCAGGGAGGTCCCTCCCCGCCGCCCGGGGGCGAGGACGACCGGCTCGGGCATGGAGGCCGCGAGGCGGAGGTGGGCCGGCTCCGCCAGCGGGACGTCCGGGACGAGGACCATGACCCCGCCCCGCGACCGCCCTCGCCGCCAGAACCGCTCCAGCACCCGGTTCACCGCGGGGGTGAGGGGCCGGGGGTCCACCTCGACCCGGACGCCGCGAGGAAACTGGGGGAGCCCGCGGCGCGAGGTCGCAAGCACGGTGACGGGGCCGATGCGAGCCCCGAGGGCCGCGTCGAGGACGTCGAGGAGCATCGCCTCGGCGAGGGCCTTCCGGGCGGCGGGCGGGAGGAGCGGGGCGAGGCGCGACTTGGGGCTTCCCGCCTTGTAGGGAACGACGGTGTGGACCGGATTGGCCATTCGGCCTACAAATAGTCCGCGATGTTCCCGCCGAAGAGCCGCTCGCAATAGACGCACCGGAGCCCCTGGGGCGTCCGGAGGAACCGGGGGACGGTGGGCTCGCTGGTGTTGGTGATGCAGGAGGGATTGAGGCACTTCAGGAGGCCCTCGACCTCCCGCGGGGGTTCCACCTTGAACTTGCGGGCGACCCGCGTGTTCTCGACGATGTTGATGGTGGCTCGCGGCGCTACGAGGCCGATTTTCTGGACCTCATGGGGCCGCAGCCGCCGGTTCTCCACCTTTACGATGTCCTTGCGGCCCATCTGGTCGCTCGGGACGTTCATGGCGATGGAGACCGTGTTTCGCTCCTTTTCGGAGATGGAGAGGATGCGGACCACCTTCAGCGCCTGGCCCGCCGGGATGTGGTCAATCACGGTCCCGCTCCGGATGGGGAGGATGCGGAGGCTCCTCGGCGGGGGCCCGCCCCGCTGGCCGCCGCCTCGTCGGGTCACGGCGGATGCCTCCCCGCCTCGGTCCCGAGGACCCGCGCCAGGACCGCCATCCGGACCGGCACGCCGTAGGCCGCCTGGTGGAAGTAGCGGGCGTGGGGGGAGTCGTCGAGGGCGGGGTCCACCTCGTCCACCCTCGGCAGCGGGTGGAGGACGATGAGCCGCCTCGGGGCCCCCCGGAGGCTCTCCGGGGAGAGGCGGTAGGAGCCCGCCACCTTGCGATACTCCTCGGCGTCGGGAAACCTCTCCTTCTGGATGCGGGTGACGTAGAGGGCGTCGAGCCGGGAGAGGACCCGCTGGAGGGAGACCGCCTCCTCGACCCGCGCCCCGGCGGCCCGGACGTCCCGCAGGACCTCCCGGGGCATCCGGAGCGGCTCGGGCGAGACCAGGAAGAGGTGGGCGCGGTAAAGCGCGAGGGCGTAGGCGAGAGAGTGGACTGTCCGGGCGTAGCGGAGGTCTCCCACGAGGCCGATGCGCAGCCCCCGGAGGCGGCTCTCCCGCCGCAGGGTGTAGAGGTCGAGGAGGGTCTGGGTCGGGTGCTGGCCCGCGC
This sequence comes from uncultured Halobacteria archaeon, assembly GCA_964486625.1. Classification (GTDB taxonomy): domain Archaea; phylum Halobacteriota; class Syntropharchaeia; order JACQPP01; family JACQPP01; genus JAWCQZ01. The sequence continues at coordinate 17,722 of CAZANW010000012.1, read as the reverse complement.
CGTCGCCCGCGTTGATGATGGGGACTTTCGAGATTGCCGCGGCCATCCGGGCGGCCCCCTCCCGCGGGTGGCGGAGGACAATCGCGTCGGCGTAGGCCCCGATGACCCGAATCGTGTCGCTCAGGGTCTCGCCCTTGGCCATCGAGGTGACCTCGGCGGCGTCGAGGGTCAGGACGTCGCCCCCCAGCCGCTTCATGGCGGCCTCGAAACTCAGCCGCGTCCGGGTCGAGGGCTCGAAGAAGAGGTTCGCCAGCAGTTTTCCCCTCAGGAGCCCCGCCGGCGGACGCCGCTCCATCGCCTCGGCGAGGTCGAGGAAAGCGTCCAGGTCCGCGCGGGAGAAGTCGCGCATGGACAAGATGTGGCGGGGGGCCCCCGGCGAAACCACGCCCCCGGCGGAGCGCGGGCCCGCCTGTCCGGGGGAACGGGTCATCCCGGGAGAACGGGCAATCCACGGAGGCTTATACCTTCCCCCGGCGGCGGCGAAGCAGGTTTAAGTCCCCGCTTCCACCCACTCAGTTCCCATGAGGATGCGCACCCGCCCACTCGGGCGGACCCCTCTCCGGATCTCGGAAGTCGGCTTCGGGCTCTGGACCCTCTCCACGGGCTGGTGGGGGAACTGCACCGACGAGCAGGCCGTCGCCATGCTCCGGAAGGCGTTCAAGGCGGGCATCAACTTCTTCGACACCGCCGACACCTACGGCAACGGCCGGGGAGAGACGCTGCTCGCGAAGGCCCTGGGCGACGTCCGGGACGAGGTGGTTATCGCCACCAAGTTCGGCTACGACTTCTACGCCCACCCGAACCGGACCGGCCAGCAGGAGTTGCCCCAGAACTGGTCGCCCGACTACATCGAGACGGCCCTCCGGAAGAGCCTGGAGCGGCTGGACACCGACCGGGTGGACTTCTACCAGTTGCACAACCCGCGCCTCGGGACCCTCCAGGACCCCGCCCTCTTCGAGGCGGTGGACCGACTCAAGGAGCAGGGGCTGGTCCGGGCCGTGGGGGCGGCCCTGGGGCCCGCCCTCCAAGAGCGGCAGATTGCCGAGGGGCGGTTCGCCCTGCGGACCCGGAAGATGGCCGGCGTCCAAATCATCTACAACATGCTCGAGCAGAACCTGGGCCGGGCCCTCTTCCCGGTGGCCCGGGAGCACGGGGGCTCCCTCCTGGTCCGGGTCCCCCACGCCTCGGGGATGCTCGAGGGGAAGATGAGCGGCGAGGAGACGTTCGGCCCCGGGGACCACCGGGCCCACCGGGTCAGCGACCCGCACCGCCAGCAGCAGTGGATGGAGATGAAGAGGAAGGCCGACGCATTGAAGGAGTTCCTGACCCGGGACATGACCCTGGGCCAGGCGGCCCTCAAGTTCATCCTCATGGAGGACTCCGTCGCCACGGTCCTCCCCAACATCTACAGCGAGCCGCAGTTGGAGGAGTTCGTCAAGGCTTCGGGGGTCCGGGACCTGAGCCGGAGCGAGATGGCGCGCATCGAGCAGGTTTGCACGCCCCCCGTTCCGGTCGCACGCAGCTCGTGAAAGAACAGCACGGCGACCCCCACGCATTGCGCCACGAGGTCGGCTCCAATTTCTGGCGGCTCGTCTCGGAGGAGGACCTCCGGGGCGGGACCGTCCTCGACGTCGGCTGCGGGACCGGGAGCGCGACGTTCCGCCTCGCCGCGGTGGCGGGCCGGGTCGTGGGGCTGGATGCGGACCGGACGGCCCTTGGCCACGCCCGGCAGGAGGCGGCCCGGCATGGGGTCAACAACGTGGAGTTTGCCGAGGGGGACGCGACGAAGGTGGACTATTCGAGGTTCGGGCGCCTTGCGATGGTCACCTCCCATTACTTCATGGAGGACGCAGTGGTCCGGCGGGCGGGCGCGGCCCTTCCGAAGGGCGGCTCCCTCGTCTTCGCCTGCTTCCACACCGACCGCTACAGGGAGGCGGGCATCGAGTCCCGGTTCGCCTACTCCGAGGAGCGGATGCGGGGGCTGTTGGAGGAGGCGGGATTCAAGGTCGAGGCGCTGCTCGTGGAGCGGGAGGCGGCCCGCGTCGCCTCCTACGGCGAGGCCCACATGGTCTTCGGGGAGCGGGCCGTCGAGCGGTGGAAGGAGGACGGGCGGTGGGAGAGCGTCGCCAAGTTCATCGACCGGGGAGGGGGGATGGTGACGCTCGCAACGCTGGTGGGGAAGGGGCGGAAGCGGTAATCAGCCCTCGTCCTCCATCATCCTCTCGGCGCTCTCCAGCGCCTTTTCGAGGTCGTCGAACTCCTGCGCCCGCTCGTCGAGGATGGCCGGGGAGCCCCGGAACGCGTCCCGGGTCGTCGTGTCCCGCACCCGGCAGCCCGCCGCCGTCTTCTCCACGGTGATGGCCCGCACCGTGGCGTCGCCGCCCCGGTAGGCCGCGGCAACGGTCTTCTGGAACCGGATTTGGGAGACCCCGAGGCGCCAGAAGGTCTCCATCGAATAGTCCCGGTGGTTCTTCCGGATGCGCGCGCAGGCGGGGCTCCGGAGGGCGCCCTCCCTGAGTTCGCGGAGTTCGGCGTCCACCGTCTTGCGGTCCATGGCTATCCGTGCGGCGACTTTTGCAACACCCCGAGCGGGAACGGCAGCCGCTTCGGCTCCGGCAGGACCCCCGCTTCGGCCCTCCGCATCACCAGGGCGTCGGTCCCGTCGCTGTAGTAGCCCGGCAGCCGCCCCACCCCCTCGAACCCGAACTTCCGGTAGAGCGCCTGGGCGGGCCCGTTGTCCACCCGCACCTCCAGCCGCACCGCGGGAATCCGCTCGGAGCGGTAGAGGTCGAGGGCCCGCTGGAGGAGGGCCGCCGCGACGCCCCGCTTCCGGAACTCCGGGTCCACCGCCAGCGAGAAGATTCGCCCCTCCCCGTCCTCCGCGAGGGCCGCCACGACGTAGCCGACGACAAGGCCGTCCGCCTCGGCCACGTAGAACCCGTCGCTCGACATCTCGTAGAGCTGGATGAAGAGGGGGGCGTAGTCCTCGGCGAAGGCGGAGCGCTCGATTTCGACCACGCGCTGGAAATCGTCAGGCTGGAAGAGGCGGATTTTCAGCATGATTGCAAAGGTCTGCGAGCCGGGACTTCAACTCCGCGATTCCGGCGCCCGTGCGGGCCGAGACCGCCACGCTCTCCACATCCTCCGCCCGGGGCAGGCGGCGGCCGTCGGCCCGGTCCACCTTGTTCCAGACCAGCAGGATGCGGCTGTGGAAGACCTTCAGGTGGCCGAGGACCCGGAGCGCCTCGGAGAGTTTCCGCTCCACGACCCCGGACGGCTCCGAGGCGTCCACCACCAGGAGGACGCGGTCGGCGGAGCGGACCTCCTCCAGGGTGAGGTCGAAGGAGGCCACGATCTCCTCCAGGTCCTCCATGGCCTGCACCAGGCCGATGGAGTCGGCGACGAACACCGGGGCGGCCGAGTGAAGGCGCCCCACCTTGGTCGAGAGCGTCGTGAACGGGTAGTCCGCCACCTCCTGGCTCCCCCGGGTGAGGGCGTTGAAGAGGGTGGACTTGCCGGCGTTGTAGAACCCCGTGAGCGCCACCAGGGGCCCCTTCTCGGCCCGGGCCCGGCGGTGGAGCCCGCGCTGCCTCTGGACCGCCTTGAGTTTCTCCGACGTCCGCCGGACCACCTGCTGCATCTGCCTCACCTCCCGCATGTAAGCGAACTCCCCGAGGCCCTTGGGCCCGGGCTGCTCGGTCTTGAGGCGCTCGGCCGCCCGGAACCGCTCCATCGGGAAGCGCTTGCGGAGCAGGGCCAGTTCTATCTGCATCTTCGCCTCGGGGGTCCGGGCGTTCTTGCGGAACAGTTCCAGGATGAGTTCGGCCCGGTCGAGGACCGTCCGCCCGAGGGCCTTCTCCAGGTCGTATTTCTGCCGCGACGTAAGTCGGTCCCAGAAGACCGCCACCCCGTCCGGCGCGGTCTCGAGGCGGGCCTTCATCTCCTTCACCTTCCCGGCCCCCACCAGGAACTTGGGGTCGGGTTTGGGCCGGATCTGGGTGACCCGGTCGAGGACGGCGTAGCCCGCGGCCCGGGCGATGGCCTCCATCTCCTCCATGCGGCTCACCCACACCGCGTGGTCGTGGGGGTCGCAGCGGAGCATGACCAACAGCGCCTTCATCGCATTTCCTTGGGCATCACAACTTGAAAAGGCGGGCGGCGTTTTCGGCTGTGGCCCTCGCCACCCGGGCAGGGTCCTCGCCCCGGAATTCCGCCACCATCCGGCACACCTCGCCGACTTGGGCCGGCTCGGTCCGCTCCCCGAGCCCGAAGAAGGGGGCGTCGGTCTCCACCACGAGGTTTTCCAGCGGGACCGATTCAGCGGCGCGCTTCGGGTTCTTGAACTTCGCCACGTTGGGCGCGATGCTCACCAGGTGGCCCCGGGAGGCGGCCTCCAGGGCGAGGGTCCGGGAGGCGGTCCAGCAGTGGAACTGGCAGGGCACGCCCGCGCCGAGGACGCGCCGGTAGTCCTCCTCGGGGGCGTTCCGCATGTGGAGGACGGCGGGGAGGCGCAGTTCCCTCGCCAAGTCGAGGAAGCGGTCCGCCACCTCGGCCATCCGCTTCTGCTGGGCGGGCTCCCGGACCCACTTGTAGTCGAACCCGAACTCCCCGACGGCGACCATCTCGCCCCGGAGGGCGCGGAGCCGGCCCACATGCTCCTCGATGGCCGCGTCGTTCATCCGCAGGAGTTCCGACGGGTGGAGGCCCAGGGCGGCGTGGACGAACCCGGGGTGTTTCCGCCGCAGCGCGAGGACCGGCTCCACCTCGGCGGGCGAGCAGGCACTCACCACAATGCCGCTCAACGCCTCCCGGGCACGGGCGAGGGCCGAATCGCGGTCCGAGTCGAAGGCCGGATGGTGGAGGTGACAGTGGGCGTCGATGGGACCGGGTGCGGCCATCCCCGGATTGTGGGGCTCCGGGCAGATTTAAGGGAGCGGCGCGCCAAGCCCTCCCATGAAATCGGCCCTGGCTCCCCTCCTGCTGCTGGCCCTTGCGGCCCTGCCGGCCGCCGGCCTCCGGCTCTCCGGCCAACTCTACGAACTCGGGCCGGGCCCCGACCTCGCGCCGGTGGCCGAGACCCTGGTGGTGGAGGCCCGGAGCGGGGAGGTCCTGGCCGGCCAAGTCGTGGCGACGCGGGGGACCTACTCCCTCGACGTGGCCCCCGGGGACTACCGCATCGTCGCCGCCTCGCCGTCGGGCGAGGTCCGGGCCAGCGAGAACGTGAGCCTCCGCTCCGACACCCGCCTCGACCTGATTCTCCTGCCCTCCCTCGACCTCCCGGAACTCGCGCTGAACGAGAGCCTCATCGGGAACCTGACCCTCCCCGCAGGGCGGGCGGAGAGGGGCTTTCCGTGGGCCTTTGTGGCCGTCGGGGCCGCGGTCGCCGGGGCCGCCGCCCTCCTCGTTCTGCGGAGGCGGAGGGCGGGGCCCGCGCCGCCCATCGCCCCCGGGGCCCTTCCTGACGACCTGCAGGCGATGGTCCGAATCCTGGAGCAGGAGGGGGGCCGGATGACCCAGAAGGAGTTGAGGAAGCGGCTGGGCCACTCGGAGGCGAAGGTCAGCCTGATGGTGGCCGACCTGGAAAACCGGGGGCTCGCCCGGAAGTTCAAGGTGGGCCGCGGGAACATCGTGGTGCTGGAATCGGCCCCGGAGCAGCCCTCCGGGCCGCCGAAGGCTCCGCAAAGCGAAGAGAAGAAAAATGAAGGTTCGTAAAGGTTGGATTGCGGGCGGAACCGGGTGAAGAATCGAGGGTCTTTATCCGATTTGCACCGAGACCGCTGCCCGGCCATGTCGGACGAGCGGAATTCCCACCGCGGCGCGTCCCGCCCCTGCGGGGCCGGGAGCCGGATTCCCGGCCCATCCGGGCGCGGAATTCGCGACGCGCGAGGGGCTCCGCACGCCTCGACAGTTTTAAGCCGCTGGGGGAGGATTTCCCCCGTCAAATGGACGGGAGGTGAGACATAGAACATGAAGACAAGCAAGACGATTTTCGCAATCTTCGTCATCACCCTCTTCGCCGCCACCATGATTCCGGCCGAGGCCCAGGCCCGGTCGGAGGCGGCGGAGAAGAAGGGCGAGGCCCGGGAGAAGGTTTCTGAGGCCAAGGAGAAGGCTGCCGCCGCCAAGGACAAGGCGAGCGCGGCCCGCCAGAAGGCTGCCGCCGCCAAGGACAAGGCGAGCGCGGCCCGCCAGAAGGCCGCCGAGGCCCGCGCCAATGGCGACATCGCCAAGGCGAGGGTCGAAGAGGCAAAGCAACGGGCGGAGACGGCCCGCGAGAAGGCTCAGAACTCCCGGGAGAAATACCAAGACGCCAAGGACAAGGCTGCCAACGCCCGGGAGCGGGCTCAGTTGGCCCGCGAGAACGCCCAGGCGTTCCGTGACAATGTCCAGCAGGCCTACGACAAGTTCTCCGAGGCCAAGGACCGGTTCCAGCAGTTCAAGGGCAAGGTCATCTCGACCGCCAAGGACCGGAAGGCGGCCCTCGAAGCCACCGCCGACGCCCAGTCCGCCGCCACCGGCGAGGTCCAGTCCACCGTGGAGGCCACGCAGGCCGCGGCCGAGGAGGCGGTCGAGGCCGTCCAGGCCGACAGCGACCTGAACGCGACGGAGCAGCAGGAGATTCTGACCGAGTCGGGAGTCCAAGACGTCGCCGCCGAGGCGGACGCCGACAGCGACGACCTACAGGCCATCTCCGACGGAATCGAGAGCACCGGCTCCAACGTCACCACCGAGCCCAGCGAGAAGGTGTTCAACGACCTGAAGGCAAAGTTCCAAGCCCACCTCGACAAACTCAAGGCGAAGCACCTGGAAATCCAGAAGAAGAACAAGAGGCAAATCTGCATCGTGACGGCCGCGAAACTGCTCCACGTCATCGTGAAGGCGGAGAAGTTCGCCGCCCGGCTCGAAGCCGCGGGCAAGGACGTCACCAGCCTGAAGGCCAAGATTGCCGACGCCAAGGTCAAGGCCAAGGACATCGTCAAGCAGTGCAAGGCGATTCCGGCCTCCCTCCAGGGGACCGGCATCTTCGTGCAGACCCTCCAGCCGCAGATTCAGCAACTCCGCAAGGACCTCCAGCAGGCCTTCGTCGAGCTCCGCCAGCAGGCGGGACTGCCCGCCGTGAGCCCGAGCCCGCTGCCCCCGGTGATTGCAACGTCGCCGGCGACGACCGCCACGGCAACCCCTGTCCCCACCGCAACCGCCACAGCGACACCGACCCCGGCGAGCCCGTCGCCGTCCGCGACGGCCAACGCCACCGCCTGAGATGAGGAAATCCGTTTTCCTTATCGCGGCGCTGGTGGCCGCGGCCCTCCTCGTGAGCGGGTGCACCAGCCAGACCCAGGCGCCGGCCGGCGGGGCCACCAAGGCCCCCTCGACCCCGGCCGCCGGGGCGGCGGGGGTCTCGGCCGAGGACGCGAAATCGCTCGAGTCCCTGCTGAATACCAGCCTGCCCGACCTTCCAGACCTTCCGGACCTGAGCCTCTAAACCCCAAAACCGGCAGAGGCTCAGGTTCTTTTTATTTTTTCGGGGGAGCGGAGCCCATCGCGGGGGAGCGGGGAATCCAGCCCTTGAACCGGAGGAACAGGTAGACGAACAGGCCGGACAGGACAGAGGAGAGCAGGAGGAGCGGCAGCCACCAGCGGCTGCCCTTCTCCAGCCCGAGGGTCTCCGGGCCGATGGTGGCGAGGGTGTTGGGGAGGAAGAAGGCCGTGCCCGCGATGGCGAGGATGAGGGCCACGTAGGTGATGCGGTTGTTCAGGACCGTCAACTGGTTGTTGTAGATGGACTGGAGGACCTCCAGCCCCGAGGCGAGGACCGCGCTCATCTGCTCGCTCAGGGAGATGTGGCGGTTCACTTCTTCGCCGAGAATCGTGATGCGTTGGAGGAGCCGGGGGTCATCGGTGATGGTTTCGGCGTCGCCGTAGCGCAGGGAGTTGAGCACGTCGAGGGTGGCCCACATGGTGTCCAGATACTTGATGAGGGCCTGCTTCATCTGGTAGATTTCCCTCCCAATCTCGGGGCGGACGCTGGTGGGCTCGACGAGGAGCTGGCCGATTTTCCCGCCCTCCTCCTCGATTTTCCGGAGGCCGGCGAAGTTGCTGTCGTTGTTCTCGTCGAGGATGCGGATGAGGAAGGCGGTCAGGCGGTCGTTCCAGGCGAGGCTCGGCTTGAACTTCTTCATGACGATGTCGGCGTAGCGGTAGAGCCTCCCCATGCGCCCGATTTCGGGGGAGTGGAGGGTCACGATGAGGCCCTTCCGCAGGAGAATGAGGAGGGGGGAGGCCCGGACCCGCAACTCCGCCACCCGCACCGCGGGCAGTGCGAGGCCCAATTCGGTCTCCAGGTCCTCGTAGGCCGACAGTTGGCGGCCGGAGAGCAGGCGGGCCACCAGGTCGGCGCTGAAGCCCAGGGCCGAGGCGGCGGGCGGGGCCTCCCGGTCCAGGTCGTCCTGGGTCAGGTCAATCCAGGCGATGGAGGCCTGGGCGATGGCCCCGTTGAAGTCCCGGGGCGACTCGCCGGTGAGCTTGACGGGCCCGTTTGACCCGAGGGCCACGCAGAAGGCGCGGGGCGGGGGCGCGGTCGGCGCGCCGGGGGCCGGCGGGGTCGAGAGGGAGTCGCTCGCCATAACGGAGGTCATTCACGCTCAATAAAATTTATATGTTGCCCGCCGGGTTCGTGCCTATGGGTGGTTGCCGGGTTCCATGATTCCCCGCCGCTACTTCATCACGTCGGGCAAGGCCATCAGCCAGGTCACCGACCTCAACGCCTTCGACCGGGCCCTCATCCAGGCGGGCATCGGCGAGCAGAACCTGGTCTACGTCTCCTCGGTCATCCCCGTGGGGGCCCGGCAGGTGGCGCGGACCAAGCTTCCCATGGGGGCCATCACCCACACGGTCCTCGCCCAGATGCGGGGTTCCGAGGGCGAGACCATCTCGGCGGGCATCTCCTACGCCTACCGGAAGGACGGCCACGGGGGCTACGTGGCCGAGGGGCACGGCTACATGAACGCCCGCGCCATGCGCCAGATTCTCCAGTGGAAGATGGAGGAGATGGCCAAACTGCGGGACGTCGAGCTCCACCCCATCCGCTACCGCATCGAGGAATTGTCCATCCCGATGGACAACTACGGGGCCTGCATCTCGGCCCTGGTCTGGCTCCCGCCGTTTGAGACAGGATAGGGCGAATGGCCCGGAACTACCCCCTGAAGCGCGGCTTCTCCCCCGACCCGCAGCGAATCGAGAGCCTGCTCCGCGAGTGCTTCGGGGTCGCCCCCCGGAGCGAGGAGGGGCGCTTCGTCCTCCAGTTCGGCTCCTTCGCGCGCCTGGCGGTCTGGCTCGACGGGAAGGCGCTCACGGTGGAGAGCCAGCCCGCCCCGGGGACGCCCAAGGAGGCCATCCAAGAGACCATCCGGAGGTTCAACGACTTCCTGCTCAAGGCCACCGGCTTCACCTCGAAGGAGCGGACGAAGAAACTGGGCAAAGAGGCGGACCCCGGGGCCTGAAGGGGCCGCGGGGCTTTTAATACCCGGGCGGTATTCAGAAGGCTCCACGATGGCCCGAATGCACACCCGCCGGCGCGGAAAGTCCAGCTCCCGGCGCTTCCCCCGGACCGCCCTCCCCGAGTGGGCCCTCCTCGACGCCGGGGAGGTCGGCGACACCGTCCTCGCCCTCCGGAACCAGGGGCTGACGCCCTCCCGCATCGGCATGGCCCTCCGGGACCGCTACGGGGTCCCCTCCGCCCGCCTCGCCGGAAAGAGGGTCACGGAGTTCCTGGCCGAGAAGGGGGCGGCCCCCAAGATTCCCGAGGACCTTGCGGCCCTCCTGGGCCGGGCGGTGCGCCTCCACAAGCACCTCTCGTCCTTCAAGAAGGACACCCACAACCGGAGGAACCTCCGGCGGGTGGAGTCGAAAATCCGGCGCTTGGCCAAGTACTACACCCGGACGGGCAAACTGCCCGCCGACTGGAGCTACAGCCTGGAAACTGCGGAGGTCCTGCTCGCCCGATGACCGGCGAGGGGCCGCCCGGGCGCCCCCCGCCGCAAGCCCTTCCGTTGAGCCGCCGCCTGGACGAGGCGGCCGGGCGACTCTCCCGGCACCGGTCGGTCCGGGTGGTGGCCCACCACGACGCCGACGGCGTCGCGGCGGCCTCCATCCTCCTCCGGGCCCTGGCCCGGCGGGGCGCGGAGGTCCGGGTGAGCGCGGTGAGCCGCGTCTCCGACGGCCTCCGGGCCGAACTGGCGGACGAGAAGGCGGTGGTCTTCTGCGACTTGGGCACTCAAGCCGTCCTACACCCCTCAACCAATGCGGAGGTCATCCACCTGGACCACCATCCCCTCGCCAGGGAACTGCGGGGGTTCATGGTGAACCCGTGGCTCGACGGCCTGGACGGGACCGAGGCGGTCTCCTCCGCGGGCCTCGCCTACCTCCTGGCCCGGCGGCTAGGGCCCTGCGGGGACCTGGCGGGCGTCGCCCTGGCGGGCGCCCTGAGCGACCGGCAGCCGGTGGAGGGCCTGAACCGGGAGATTCTCGAAGAGGGCGTGCGAGCGGACTCCGTCCGGGTCGGGCGCGGCCCGCGCATCCCGGGAGACGCCGGGACGCCCGTCCGGGAGGTCCTCCTGCACATGGCGGAGCCGTGGACCGACCTCGCGGGGAACTCCCGGGCCGTGGACGCGTTCCTCGACTCGCTCTCCCTGGACGGCGCCCGCGGCCTCCGGGACCTCCCGCCGGGGGAGACCGAGGTCCTCGGCCGGGGCCTGGAGGGGATGCGCTGCTCCCTGGAGCCGTCGCCCCTGATGGGGGAGGTCTACACCCTTCCGGGGGGGGTCGTGGGCGATGCGCTCCTCCTGGGGGGGGTCCTCAACAGCGCGGGATGTTCGGAAGAGCCCTCGGTGGGCATCGCCGTCGCCTGCGGGGACGGCGCCGGGCGGGAGCGGGGGCTCGCCCTCTGGCGCAAGTTCCAGAAGGGGCTCATCCGGGCCCTCCGCACCCTCCGGCCCGAGGAGTCCCGCCTCCTGCGGGTGGTCCGGGCCCCGGAGCGGCGCCTCGGAGGGGCCCTCGCCACGGTGGCGGCCCGGTGCTTTCCCGCCGACCGGCCCCTCCTCGTCTTCCACGAGGGAGCGGAGGGGGTGAAGGTCTCGGCCCGCGCTCTTCGGCCCCTCCGGGCGCGCGGCATCGACCTCGGGGAGGCCCTGGGGCGGGCGGCGGCGCAGGTGGGGGGCGCGGGCGGGGGACACCCGGTGGCCTCGGGGGCGACGCTGCCGGCGGGGACCGCCGGCGAATTCCTGGCCACGGTAGAGGAGATCATACGCCAGCAGATGGGTTCGCGGCCGTGATGCGGCGCAAATTTCGGGGCGACGTCGGAGAAGGGCGCAGACTCCTGTTCCAAGCCGATGCAGACGACCTCGCGGCTCTCCGCGAGCGGGTGGATGCGTTCTTGGCAGGGCTGAGAATGGAACCCCGTCACGCCGACGGCTTGCGCCGGAGCCGCGCGGCGAAGCGGCCCCAGTCCACGCGGAAGAGGAAGTAGATGATGAGGAGGATGGCGAAGATGGTGGAGACCCCCGAGACCCACGACTCCTCGGGGCCGAATATCTTGAGGGCGTCCTTGCCCAGGAAGTAGGCGCCGTAGGCGACGATGTTGAGGAGGCTGAGTTTCCCAAGCCACGTACTGAGGATGGCCCAGCGGAACTTGAACCCCGCAATGCCCGCGGGGATCATCACGACCTTGTCGGGCAGGGGCGTCACCGCAGCGATGTAGATGAGGAGATACATGAGCCGGGGCCGGACCTTGGCGGCGGCCTGCAGCTCCTGGACCTTCTTCGAGTCGGCGGCGGCCTTCCGGATGACCACCCCGATGAAGTAGCCGACCGACTCGCCGATGGCCGCGCCGATGGAGGCCACGGCCGCCACGAACGCGGGGAAAAGCGGGCTGAGGGGCTGTGCCGCCGGGTCCTCGGGGCGGAGGGAGAGGAAGAAGACGGCGAGGATGTAGGGGCTCGGGAAGGGGCTCAGGTTGCCGAGAATCGTGATTCCGACGGTGATGAGGAGCGCGGTTCCCAGGGCCTCGTTCCGCACCCCCTCGGTCCAGACGCGCCACTGGCCGAGGGAGAGGGCGCGGCCCGCCTCGGGGTTGGCGGAGAGGTAGAGGGCGAGAAGGCCGAGAACGGCCAGGGAGAGGAGGAGCGCGAGGTCGGCTTTTCGAAGGGGCAGTTTCATGGCTCGCCTGGAGTCCGGGACCGGAAGAGCCTTTCCCCCGGCGGGTATTTGGCCCGATGGTCGCAGGGTCCCCGATGCGGGCAAAATTCGCCGCGGCAATCACTCCGGGCGCGTCTTCCCCCCTCGCGGCAGCCAGCCTCTGGCCCGTTTCCGCCGTCGCCTTCTCCGCTCTCCTCATCTCCTGGGCCGCGGAGGTGGCCGAGTTCTTCATCTCCCGGGGCCTCGCCCTGGCGGTCCTCGCCTTCCTCCAGGTCTCGCCGGAGTTCGCGGTGGAGGCCGCCATCGCCAACAACGCGGCGGGGTGCATCGGCCAGAAGGGGCTCGAAGAGTGCCACGGAGCCGTCGAATTGGTCACGGCCAACTTCACCGGGGCCAACCGGCTCCTGGTGGGCTTCATCTGGCCCGTGATTTTCTTCCTGGCCGCCGCGTCCTCCCGGCGGCGGGGACTGCCCTTCCGCCAGATTGCGCTGGAGCGGGAGCACAGCGTGGAGGGGCTCTTCCTGCTGCTTCCGTCCCTCTACTTCATCGCCATCTACCTCCGGGGCTCCATCACCCTGCTCGACACCGCCGTCCTGGCATCTCTCTACGGGGCCTATCTCTGGGTCCTGGGCCGCATGCCCCCGGAGGCCGGGGAGGCCGCGGCGGAGGTCCCGGGGGTCGCCGGGCGGGTGCTCCGGGGGAGCCGCAGGACGCAGAAACTCTTCGTCGCCGGAGGGTTCCTGGCGGGGGGCCTCATGCTCTCCCTCGCTGCGGAGCCGTTCCTCCAGTCCATGATGGGACTCGCCGCCCTCTTCGGCATCTCGGCATTCTTCTTCGTGCAGTGGATTGCCCCCGCCCTCTCCGAGTTCCCGGAGTTTCTCGCCGCCTCCCGGTGGGCCGCCCGGGTCAGGACCGCCCACGTCGCCCTCGGCAACATCATCGCCGCCCAAATCAGCCAGTGGACGCTCCTCGTGGCGATGATTCCGGTGGTGTTCAGCCTGACCCTGGGCCGCCCCGGCGCCATCGCCCTCGGGGAACTCCAGGGAGTCCAGAGGGTGGAAATCCTGCTCACCGTGGCCCAGTCCCTGGCGGCGGTGGCGATTCTGCTGAAGATGCGGGTTACCGCCTCGGACGCCGGGGCCCTCTTCGCGCTCTGGCTCTTCCAGTTCGTGGAGCCCGGCCTGCGGGAGGAGATGGTTCCGGTCTACCTGGCCTTCGCCGCCTACCAGGTCGTCCGCCACCGGAAGGAAATCCGGCTCTTCTCCGACTTCCGCCACGCTCTCAAAGCCCACGTCTTCCGCGGAGATTGAGGATGTGAGGGCTATCGCAGGCCAACGGGTTCTGTTTCGTCTGCGGGGGAAGGGGTAGGGTGTTTCCTCGCGGGGGAAGGGGGGTTCTTCATGATTCAGCGGCCTTCAGAGCAACCCCCTCTGCCTCCTCAATTTTGCTTAGGAAGTTGGCCCACTGGCGTTGCAATTCAATGTCCGGTTCCAACCCCCCCCCGTCCTCCTTGCTGGAACCTTGACCCGGAGCGCGGCCATGTTTTTCAACGAGGCTCGATAGTCACGGCCAAGACCCTGCACAAGTCCAGCCCGTTTGAGTTTGTGGGCCAGATACGGCGCGTATATGTTCCCTTGGACCAATTCCAACTCTCCGCAGTGGTCCGTTACCGCATACCGTTCTCCCGGAGACACCGAGCGAACATCAAAATCCGAATCTATGCTCCATAGGCAGCCACCGTTGGAGAGGTTTCCCGCGTTGGCCTTTTGAACGAAGCCGAAAGGCTTCCTGACATTAGCCGAGAAGAGCGGAATCCCCGATTCAAGTAGATAGAAGTCCTTCTTGAGCATCCGTCGCCCAATCCTCATTTTGAAATACGCTTTGTTGCTGAGTCGGAGTTCCATCACCTCCGCCGGTTCCGGGGGAGGCGACAATCCAGAGACCACGTTCAATCCGTTCTCGACCTTTTGCTTCAACCCAACGAGTAGCCCTTGTGCCGAGCGGACCCTCTCTGCGGGGTCTTTCTCCGGTTCGAGGAGTCCCAACTCCATCCGCTGTTGTTCGGTCCACCACCCAGGCAGATACCACACCTCCCTATCTGCAAGTTGCTTTGCGGATATTGACTTGAATCGAAGAGGCCCTTCGTAATTCTCCGGGTCGGCCTCGAACCGGCGGTATTGGATTACAAGTTCTGAGAGGTCCGAACGGCAGGGGAACCTCTTGGCATCGCGGGTCTCGCCGACCTCCGAGACTATGGAAAGAAGAACTCGCTCCGATTCCAAACTCGCTCTCGCGCCTCTCCTCCTCTTCTTGAACGATAGAATCGCCACCCTCTTCGCAGTGTTGTAGAAAGTGTTCTCGGGGAGCAGCGCAATCATATCCAAGTGGCAGTGTTGGAGAAGCCACGCTCGAAGCCGCTTATCAGTCCCTCTGAGAAGCAGCGTCTCGGGGAGAAGTATCACGGCGTGACCGTTTTCTTTGAGACTCTTTACGATGAACTGGACGAAAAGACCCTCTACCCCCGTTGCTGGACACTCAAAGTAACGGCGAAACTTGGCCTGCTTTTTGACGATTTTCATGTAGTCTTGGGACCCAGATACAACATAGGGCGGGTTGGTCAGAATGATGTCCGCATGGTTTTCCAGTAGTAGGCTGAGGGAGCCGAGGATGGACTTCTCCTCCCACTTGAAAACGGTGTTGAGCCATTTTGCGAAGGAGGCGACCCGCCTTGGCTGATTGGTGATGAGCCGCCCGCAGTGGACGAGAGCGTTTGCCTTGGCGAGAACCGCGGTTTGCATCTCGCGGTCGTAGCCGCTCCATTTGTGCCGGGCGATAAGTTGCGGTCGGGTCCTTGTCCACTGGGCGTCAGCATCTCTGGCAAATGCTTCAAGGATGAAACCACCGACCCCGCAGGCGGGGTCCATAATGGTCTTGCCAGGGGTTAGCGAGTCCACATTGGCAATGTCATACATACAGGAGACCACATTCCGCGGCGTGAAGAATTGGCCAAACTCCTTCACAATCTGACTCTCCTTGAGGAAACTTTCGTAGAGTTTCCGCTTGAAATCACTCGTCACGTTCGTCAATGAGCCGAAGTCCTTGAATTTTTGTAATAGGTCGTAGAACACTCTGTTGTGGTCTTCGTTCTCTGGTTTTAGAGCAATCCCATTGATAACTGATTGCCCGTCCTTGCCAGGCGGAAATTGCTTCTTGATGTAGGGCCGGACTACATTGAAGTAATATTTGTAAACCGACACATCAGGTAGAGAGAGCAGGTAATCAAGGTCAGTGCGTTGCCCGTCTCCGGTCTTGCCAGTGAGTTTCAGGTCATCGAGGAACTTGTAAACAAAGAGTTCAACGAATGTGGCAAGGCTTGATTGGGGGTCGCTTGCACTACATCGCCAAACGAGTTGCCAGACCTTCTCGGCCAACAGTCTGGGTTCGACAGGCACATCCCGCCGGATTATTCCGGTTCTACTGTCAAGGTGAGTGTAGGCCAAGCCGACAAACTCCTGAACTTCCGGCCTGCTGAAATCAGCAATCGGGGGAAGGGGGCTACCATCTTCCCGCCGCAGTTCTGCTAATTCTGTTGCCGTTGGATTGAGCCAGTAGGTCTTGTTGCCGTCAGTCACGAAGGCGATTTTGGCATCGAGAGGTCGTGCCTTTGTAGATAATAGGTCATTTGCAAACCCTCGCCAGTTCTCCTCTGTGAGTTCCCCAGGGGCCTTTCTCTCCCCCACAGCCACAACCCGGAGGCTTGGTCGTCGGACTATCACAAGCGAGTCCGGTTTCTGGGTCGCATACTCCCCGTAATTCGATTGGGGAATGATTCCGTTCCGCGCTAACTGCCCGATGGTGGTGGTTTGGAACTCGAAGAACTCAAACTGACCGAACTTCCGTCCTGTGCCTCGTGGATAGCGTTGCTCAAGTTCCTCGCTCACTTCTCCCTCGGTTTCACCATGCTCGGCGAAACTATACCCCCCGCTGGCGCGGTCTATCCCAATATGGGGATTTGCACTGCTTGTTCGGGCAGTTTTTCGGGGGCTTGTTGATGTCCTCGGGGACCCACTCGTGGCCGCACCGTTCGCACCGGAAGCCTTTCTTGGTGATGTTGATGGTGGTGGGCGGCATCTCCCGACAAAGGGTTGAAGGGGTATATATACCCTCCTGGGGGTATGGTCCGAAGGGTATATATACTCCGAAGGGTAGATTGTTGTAGAATCGTGACCCTCCTCCAAAACCCCCGCGAACTCCGGGGCCTCGGCATCCTCTCCCACGAGGGAGCCGTCGTGAAGGTCTCCGAGTCCGCCTACTCCGTGAAGTCCCAAACCAACGGCGGGCGCTACGCCGTTTCCTTCTCCAAGATGGCCCAGAACTGGTTCTGCGAGTGCCCCGACTTCACCGGGCGGAAGGTGAACTGCAAGCACATCTTCGCGGTCCTCTTCTCGCGCAAACTGGCGGCCCAGGTCGAATGGGACGCCGAGCGGGAGGTCCCCCCGCCCCCGAACCCCTCCCCGACGGTGAAACCCGCAGGGTGCCCCTTTTGCGGGGCTTCCGGGGTCCGCCAGGACGGGGTCCGGCGCACCGGGAGGGGTCCGGTCCAGCGGTTCGAGTGCGGGGGCTGCGGGCGGAAGTTCACCCCGGACCAAGCGTTCTCGAAGATGAAAACCGACCCCAAGGCCGTCACTCTCGCCATGGACCTGTGGTTCAAGGGGATGAGCATCCGGAAGATACAGGACACGCTCAAGCAGTTCTACGGGGTGGAGGTCGCTTCGACCGCTACGCCCCTCCGGTGGATTCGGAAGTATTCCGCGCTGCTGGCCTCCTACGCCGACCAGCACAAGGCCGAGGCGGGCGACTTCTGGCACTCGGACGAAATGACCGTGAACATTCGGGGGGAGGGCGGCCGGAAGGCCCTGGAGTGGATTTGGAACCTCATGGACAGCAAGACCCGCTTCCTCTTGGCTTGCCGCATCACCAAGACCCGGTTCACCGAGGACGCTCAGGCCGTCATCGAGGAGGCGCAGGGGCGGGCAGCGAAGCCCCGCCCCCTCGCCTTCATCACGGATGGCCTCCAGTCCTACCGGGACGCGGCCATGAACACCCTCTACGACGTTTCCGCGCCCATCCGCAACCCCCACCTGCGGATTCCTCCCATGCGGGTCGGGCCGGATGACGTTCACCCTTCCAACAGCATCTTGGAGCGGTTGAACGGCTCTGCTCGGGAACGCCTGAAGGTCATGCGCGGCTTCGGAACCGAGGAAGGGGCCAAGGCCGCGATGGATGGCTGGCGCTTCTTCTACAATTACGTCCGGCCCCACATGGGGCTCGGGGGGATGACCCCGGCTCAAGCGGCGGGCCTCCCGGTGCCCACCGAAGGGAACCGATGGCTGGCGCTCATCGAGGCGGCGGCTTCCCCCGCCGGGAAACGGGGGGTGGAAAAAGGGGCAAATCCCCCGTAGAGGAAACAGAACCGGCCAACGGTAAGTTTTAAACGGGCGGGGGGTCAACCCCCCGATGGCCTCCGACG
>CAZANW010000011.1:18279-38480 GCA_964486625.1 uncultured Halobacteria archaeon | reverse complement strand
CCCATGCCTGCCATGTCGGGGCTACTCCACCGCGATTCTCTTGCCCGCCTTCTCCGCCTCGGTCCGCTCCAGGACCACCTGGAGCACGCCGTTCCTGTAACTGGCCTTGGCGGTTTCCGGCCTCACCTTGCACGGCAAGTCGACCTCGCGGTAGTATCTGCGCTCCTTCTGCTCCACGCGGATGGTGAGATTCTCCTCAGTGGTCTCCAACTGGATGTCCCCCTTCTCCACGCCTGGAATCTCGGCGGTGACGGTGAGGGTCTTCTTGTTCTCGATAACGTCCACCAGGGGCTCCCGCGCCCCGGGCTCGGCGGTCCGGGCGGGGAGGACCAGGCCGGGGACGTTGCCAAACTCCTCGAAGTGGGGCTTCCCGCTCTCGCCGATGCGGAAGGTCCAGCCGTAGATGTAGGGGTCCCCCTTCTCGGGCGGGGGCAACTCCCCCCGCCGGGCCTGCTCCATGAGGCGGCCCATGTGGCGGCGCATCCGCGCCAACTGCTCGTCGACGTCGTCGAAGAGGCCCCGAAACCCGAGGAGGTCTTCCGGGAGTCTGTGGTGCTTCATCTCAATCCCACTTTTTCTCCTCATCGAGGGCCTCCTTCAACTGGCGATAGCGCTCCGTGACGATGGGTCTCAACCGTGCGGCCTGCACGCGGATTCGCCGGGCCACCTCCGCATCCCCGAGGTAGTCGAGCCAGTCTGCGACCCAGGCCGCCTGCTCCTCGCCGAACTTCTCCACGTTCGCCGCGAGTTCCTCCAGGTTTCCGATGGCCCGGTCCCCGAGCCAGTAGGGCTGGCGGTCGGTGGGGTGGAACATGCTGCGGGCCAAATCTGCCAGGGGCCGGGCGGCGGCCCGGGTCTTGGACACCGCCATCTCAGGCCCCTTCCGCCCGGCGGTCCGCCGCCGGGGGAGGAGAACGCTCCGCCATTCCCTGGGGGTTTCATCCGGGAGGCCCTTAACGGCTTGCTTGTCGCGGGGAGAAGTGACACCGCTACGCATAGGCCACCTCCGGTCTCCGCCGGCGGGATGCCGGGAGCCTTCTCAGCGCCTCCACCCCGGGCAGCGGGATGCCCGCCAGGTAATCGAGGAGGGCGTGGCCCCCGAGGCTCACGCACGAGAACCTCTCCCGGGGGATGCCGAGGGCGTCCAGGGCGGCCAGTGTATCGCCGCCGCCGATGACGGTGAACCCGCGGGACTCAGAGACCGCCTGGAAGAGGGCCCGGGTGCCCTGGGAAAACGCCTCTGCCTCGTACTTGCCGGGAGGGCCGTTCGCGATGATGGTCCGGGCTCTGGAGAGCGCGGCCCGGTAGCGCTCCACGGTCTCCGGGCCGATATCCAGGGGCCAGTTGCCCGGGGAGATTTCCGATGCGGGAATCTCCCTTCTTCGCGCACCTTCCGCCACCGCGAGATCGGAGGGGACCTGGACCTTCCCGTTCAGGGCGTCCACGTCGTCGCGGTACGAGGCGAAGGGCCCGAGGCCGCCGTGCCGGGCCAGCAGGAAAATGTTGCCCACCATGCCGCAGGCGAGGATGGCGTTCCCCGCCGTGCCGCCGGCCGGCAGGGCCCCGCCCCTCCCCGCGGAGAGGACGTGGCGCATCACCCGGAAGGAGTCCGCCGGCTTCGCTCCGCCCAGGAGGTAGACCACCGGCTCCTCGGGGCCCCGGGAGACCCTGTCGAGGGCGCGGAGTTCCCTCTCCATCACCCGTCCGGCGACGGACGGGAGGGCGGCGGTGAACCCCACCACAGAGGCGTGGCTCCGGTGGGAGGCGGAGAAGGCGTCGCTCACGAAGAGGTCCGCCAGGGGGGCCAGGGCCTTCACCAGGAGGCCGCGGGAGTGCTCCTCGGGCGTCCTCTCCGCCGTCTCGTCGGGGACCGCGCGGACGTTCCCCAGGAGGAGGACCTCTCCCGGCTGGAGTTCCCGAATGACGGCCCGGGCCAGAGGCCCCGCGACGTCGTCCACGGTGCTCACCGGGCGGCCCACGAAGGGCTCCAGAAGTTTGGCGTGCTGCTCCAGGCCGATGAAGTCTTCGTGACCCGGCCTCCCCTGGTGGGCCAGGACCACGGTGCGCGCGTTCCCCTCCGCGAGTTCGCGGAGGGTGGTGCGGCCGTGCTCCTTGATGCGGTCCGAGAGGGACACCTTCCCCTTGTCCACCGGGCTGTTCAGGTCCACCCGCGCGAGCACGGTCTTGCCCGCCACCGGATAGTCGTCCAAGGTCTCGAAATCTTCGAGGTCTCCGTCGTTCCGCCCCGCGGGAGCCATGGCTACCGGCGATTTCCGATGCGCTCGACGAGGTCCACGAGCCGGCAGGAGTAGGCCCACTCGTTGTCGTACCAGGCGAAGACCTTGGCGAGGCTCCCGTTGGAGTTGGTGGACATGCCGTCCACCACGGCGCTGAAGGGGTTGCCGTTGAAATCGGCGCTCACCAGGGGCTGCTCCGTGTAGTCCAGAATGCCCTTCAGGGACCCCCGGGCGGCCTCCTCGAAGGCCGCGTTGACCTGCTCCTTGGTCCCCGGAGCCTCCAAGACCGCGTTCAGGTCAATCAGGGAGACGTTCGCGGTCGGGACCCGCAGGGCGATGCCGTCCATCCGCCCTTTCAGCGCGGGAAGGACCTGGTGGATGGCCGATGCGGCCCCCGTGGTGGTGGGGATGATGGACATGGCGGCGGCCCGGGCCCGGCGCAGGTCCTTGTGGGGGAAGTCGAGGAGGCTCTGGTCATTGGTGTAGGCGTGAATCGTGGTCATGAACCCCTGCTTGATTCCGAACTTCTCGTGGAGCACCTTGGCCACAGGGGCGAGGCAGTTCGTCGTGCAGGAGCCGTTGGAGATGACCCGGTGCCTGGCCGGGTCGTAGGCCCCCTCGTTGACCCCCACCACCACCGTCGCGTCGGCGTCCTTGCTCGGGGCCGAAATGACGACTTTCCCGGCGCCCGCGTCCAAGTGTTTCGACGCGTTGGCCCGGTCGGTGAACCGCCCCGTGGACTCGATGACTACATCCACCGCGAGGTCGTCCCAGGGCAGTTTCGCCGGGTCCTTTTCGGCCAGGACCTGAATCTCCTGGCCGTCCACGGAGATTCCCCGGCCGTTATTTCCGACGGGCCGGTCCAGGGGCCCGTGGACCGAGTCCCACTTGAGGAGGTGGGCCAGGGTCTTGGCGTCGGTGAGGTCGTTCACCGCCACAAACTCAACGTTGCGCCCCAGACCCACCCTCAGCGTGTTCCGACCGATGCGGCCGAAACCGTTGATGGCCACCCGGGGCTTCCTCATCGGAACACCCCGGGTGGCCCGAGAAGGCGGGAGCCCTCCGCCGCGAGAAGCGGGGCCATGTGGAATTCCCCTGTTTTCCCTGCAAATGCCGGGCTCGAACAGGCGCGTTTCATGGTCCCACTGAAACGGCGGCCTGAAACTCCAAAAGAGTTGGTCTGTCCCCGAGGAGGATGACGGGATTCCTGCCCCGGGTTGGAGCCGGGTCCTGGCAGTGCGGCGTTGTATTTCATATAGAAACACGTAGGAATCGTAATCCACAGACAAGCGGCCGTTTCGGGCAGGAGGCTGTCACCCCCGTGGATGACGGGCGAGCCCTTTTGGACCTCGATGACTCCTGGGGATTGGGACCATGGAGCGCCTCTCCCGGACCTCACCGAACAAGAGTCCCGCGGGACAGGTCGGCCTGGTTCCACCTGTGACGGCGGGGCCGCCCCCCCTCCTGTACGGGCTCCTCGAAGAGCTCGCCCAGGCCCTCCCATCCCCCCCCGGCCCCGCCCTCATTCTCCTGGCGGAGGCGGACCTGGAATTCCTCCGCTGCGTGAAGGACCTGCCCCTGGACACCGGAGAATCATGGGAGGTCCGCCTCCTCTGGGAGGACGTGAGGCGCCTGGGCCGCTCGGGCCGGTTCCCGGAGGCCACCCGGGCCCTGGAACGCTTCCGAATGATGCTCGACGCCTGGCTGCGGGAGTGCGCCGGGCCACCGGCGGCGGGCCGGGACGCGGGCCCGGGGATGGCCCGGGGCGCCTGCGGGGAGGCGGGATGAACTGCGAGGTGTGCGGGCGGGCGGTCCTCTCGCAGCCCATCACGCGGAAATTGATGTGGCAGGAGCGCCACTTCTGCTCGGGCCAGTGCGTCTCGCTCTTCGACCAGAGGCTCCTCGACCCCCACCTCCGGGCGGAGGATGCCCGGCGTCCGCAGCCGGAGGTGCGGGCCTGAGATGTCCAAGAGAAGCAAAGGGCGGGCCCCCGCGGAGCGGCCCTCCCTGGCACCGCCCGCCGCCCGGCCCGTGGTGGAGGTGGCCCGTAAACTCTTCCACCCGACAGAGCGGGAACCCTACTACCTCCGCGACCTCGCCATCCGCAACTTCGACGAACTCCACGCGAACCTGGAGAGGTTCACCGAGGAGCAGGCGGGCTGGGTCGCCGACTGGGTCCAGTACCTGGGCGACGAGGAGACCGCCCGCCGCATCCGGAAGGAGACGAAGGAGTTCAAGAAAATCATTGCCCAGAGGCACCAGGAGTTGAGGGGAGTTCTGGAGCACGACGGCAAATGAAGAAAATCCTCGTCGCGGTGGACCCCCTCCGGGAGTCCGACCCGGTGATGATGGCCGCCATCGCCTACGCCAAAATGATGGGGGCCAGCCTCAAGGTGGTGACCGTCAACCTCCGGAACGAGAGTTCCGACACCAAGGCGCTGCGGCGCATGGGGCTGGAGAGCATCGCGGACCTCTGCAGGGGCAAGGGGGTCCGGGCCGCCTTTCAGATGGAGGAGGTGGAAGGGGGCACCGACGCTCTCGCCGCCGCCATCGGCCGCATGGCCCTGGGCTACGACCTGATGGTCATGGGCCACATGCAGTACGAAGGTCTGGACAAGTTCTTCCGCCAGTCCACCGCCCAGGACGTTTCCAACGTCTCCCGGACCCCGCTTCTGCTGGTCCCCCAGCCGGGTGGGAAGTCGGTGGAAGCGCCGGTCCTCGTCGGGGGGCGCACCGCCTGACTCCCGTGAGCCGGCCCGATGCGCCGGAGCCCGCCCCTCCAGCGACCATCGCCTACTTCTCCATGGAGGTGGGCATCGACCCCGCCATGCCGACCTACGCCGGAGGGCTCGGGGTCCTGGCGGGCGACACTCTCCGGGGGGCCGCCGACCTGGGTGTGCCCATGGTCGGCGTCACACTGCTGAACCGGAAGGGGTACTTCCACCAGCGGCTGGATGCCCGGGGCAACCAACTCGAAGAACCGGTAGAGTGGCACCCGGAAGAACTTCTGGAACCGGCGCGGGTCCGGGCCTCCGTGACCATCGAGGGGCGGCCGGTCCAGGTGGCCGCTTGGAGATACGTGGTCCGGGGGAACTCGCAGCACGCCATCCCCCTCTACCTCCTCGACACGGCCCTGCCCGAGAACGCCCCCGAGGACCGAGGCCTGACCGATTGTCTCTACGGCGGGGACGAGAGGTATCGCCTCTGCCAGGAGGCCGTGCTCGGCCTCGGGGGAATCAGCCTCCTGAGAAGGCTCGGCTACTCCGCCCTGCAGGCCTACCACATGAACGAGGGGCACTCGGCGCTCATCACCCTGGCCCTCTTGGAGGAGCGGACCTCGGGGCGGGACCTCCAGGTTTCCGACCCCGGGGTCCGGGAGGCGGTGCGCCAGCGGTGCGTCTTCACCACCCACACTCCGGTCCCCGCGGCCCTCGACCGCTTTCCCATGGGGCTGGTCCGGCGGGTCCTGGGCGAAAAATACGCCCGGGCCATCGAGGAGAACCGGTGCTGTCCCGAGGGGACTCTGAACATGACCTATCTCGCCCTGTCGCTCTCCCACTACGTCAACGGCGTCTCCATGCGTCACGAGGAGGTCTCCCAGGACCTGTTCCCCCGCTACCCCATCAACTACATCACCAACGGCGTCCACGCCAGCACTTGGGTGGCATCTTCCTTCGCCCGCCTCTACGACCGAAGGATGGCCCAGTGGCGGCGCGACAACCGCTACCTCCGCTATGCCATCCGCATCCCTGCCGAGGAGATTTGGGCCACCCACGTGGAGGCCAAGCAGGCGCTGCTCCGGGAGGTCGAGGCCCGGACCGGCCACCGGCTCAACTTCTCGGCCGTGACCCTCGGGTTCGCCCGGAGGGCCACCGCCTACAAGCGGGCGGATCTCCTCTTCTCCGACCTCGACCGGCTCCGGCGGCTGGCCCGGGAGCGCGGGCCCCTCCAGGTCATCCTCGGGGGCAAGGCCCACCCCCGGGACGAAGGCGGGAAGGCCATCATCCGCCGCGTCTTCGAGGCCGCCGCGGCCCTAGAGGCGGATGTGCCGGTCGTCTACCTGGAGGAGTACGACATGGCGCTGGCCAAGCTCCTCTGCTCCGGCGTGGACCTCTGGCTGAACACCCCCCACAAGCCCTGGGAGGCCTCGGGCACCAGCGGCATGAAGGCGGCCCTCAACGGGGTGCCGAGCCTGAGCGTCCTCGACGGCTGGTGGGTGGAGGGGCACATCGAGGGGGTGACCGGGTGGGCCATCGAGGACGGCCCGGAGGTGGAGAGCGACCCCGCCAAGGAGGTGGCCTCTCTCTACCAGAAACTGGAGGCAGTCATTCTCCCTCTCTATCGGCAGCCCCCCGCCTACGCCCGGGTCATGCGCTCGACCATTGCGTTCAACGGCTCCTTCTTCAACGCCCAGCGCATGGTCTCCCAGTACCTCGCCAACGCCTACCGCGCTCCCCGGAACGGCGGGGTGCCCGCGTAGCAGCCGGAGAACTCCCTTGTCATCCGACACGGTGACACGGATTCCGCTTTGAACCCGGACGGCGGGCTTCCTCCCCATGGAAGCGACAATCCACGCAACGACGCTCCTCCCCCCGTGCGCCAACTGCGGCGGAGAGCCCCCCGGGAGCCCCGTCGTGCGGAAGGGGATCTGGCAGGACCGGCTCTTCTGCTCGCGGGAATGCGCGGCCCGCGCGTCCGAAGGAGGCGCGGGGGGGCGGCGAAAAGCCGACCCGGCGGCGTTCGGCCTCCCGGCTTCTCGGCGCTCCGCCCGGGGGTGATTCCGGTCTCTGCGCGGGGGAAGCCGGCAGCCCTGAAGTGACTTCCAGACACCGGCCGGGTCCTGGAGGTCCCGGCGCCGCTCTTCCCGCTGCTTTCTCTCTCCCCGGCCCATCCATCCAATGGCCGCGGCCGTCGAAACGCGCGATTTGGTCAAGGCCTACCCCGGGGTCCGGGCCGTGGACGGGGTCTCCCTGGCGATTCCGGAGGGGGAGGTCTTCGGCTTCCTGGGACCCAACGGCGCCGGGAAGACCACCACCATCCTCATCCTCGCCACCCTCCTCCGGCCGACCTCCGGCGAGGCGCGCGTCGACGGCCACGATGTGGTGCGGGAGCCCGACCGGGTGCGGCGGTCTATCGGGTACATCCCCCAGCAGTTGACGGTCGAGGACAACCTCACCGGCCGGGAGAACCTGCTCATCCTTGCCAAACTCGTGGACGTACCCCGCGCAGAGCGGGCGGGCCGAATCGGGGAGGCCCTCCGGGCGGTCGGCTTGGAGGAGCGGGCCGGGGAGCCGGTGGGCCACTACAGCGGGGGGATGAAGCGGCGGCTGGAGCTGGCGGGGGCATTCCTCCACCGCCCGCGGGTCCTTTTCCTGGACGAGCCCACCCTGGGGTTGGACCCCCAGACTCGCGGCTACATCTGGGAGTATCTCCAGGGCATCCGCCGGAAGCACGGGACCACCATCTTCCTCACCACCCACTACATGGAGGAGGCGGAGAGGGTCTGCGACCGCATCGCCATCATCGACCGGGGCCGCATCGCCGCGGTGGGCTCCCCCGCCGAACTCCGCCGCGGGCTCCCCCAGCGGCGGGTCGTGCTCCAACTGGAGGCCCCTCCCGGGGCCCGGCTGCCGGAGGGACCCGGCCTGCGGGTGGAGGGGGCGGGCGACGGAAATGCAACGGTCGCGGCGGAGAGCGTCCAGGCGGCCGAGGCGCTGCTGGCCGACCTCCTCCCCCGGGGCTTCCGTCTCCGGGGGATTGAGGCGGAGGGGGCCCACCTGGAAGATGTCTTCCTCCACTACACCGGCCGCAGTTTGCGGGAGGAGAGGGGGCCCGGACCCCCCGCTGGGAGCCGGATGGCGCGGAGGGCTTTCCGGATGAGGCGATGACCGGGGTCCTCCGTGCCATGGCGGTCCTGGCGGAGCGCGAACTCCGCGGCCTCCGGCACGACCCCATGGACCTGGTGGCGCGGGTGGTCCAGCCCGTTCTCTGGCTCGCACTATTTGCCACCGCGCTGAGCGCCCGGTTCAACGTGGTCCTGGAGGGCCCCGTCACCTATCCCCAGTTCATCCTTCCGGGCGTCCTCCTCCAGAGTGTCCTCTTCGCGGCCATCGTCTACGGCCTGACCCTCAAGTGGGAGATGGACCTCGGCATCCTCCAGAAGATTCTCACGATGCCCGTGCCCCGGACCTCCATCGTCCTGGGGAAGGTGGCGGCCATCATCGTCCGGAGCTACATCCAGGTGGTGGTCGTCCTCTTCCTTGCGGCCCTCCTCTCCATCCCCGTCGTACCGTCCCCCGTGGGCCTCGTCCTCTCCCTCGTCCTCGTGGCCCTCTTCGTGGCCGGCTTCGCGGCCCTCTCCATGGTGATTGCCCTCCTCATCGGCAGCCGCGAGGCGTTCATCGGCATGGTGGGCATCATCGTCTTCCCGCTCTTTTTCCTCTCCACCGCGCTCTACCCCGCCGGACTCCTCCGTGGCTGGATGGCCCAGGCAATCTGGTACAACCCCGTGACCTACGCGACGGATGCCCTCCGCCAGCTGCTCCTCTCCGGCGGCGTGGACGATTCCGCCGTTCGCGGGTTCGTGGTGACGGGGCTGTTCGCCGGCGCTCTGGTTTCCGTGGTAACTCTCCTGTTCCGGAGGCGACAGGGTTGACCGCCGGAGACCGCCCGTGGCACGCCTTCGGGACTTCCGAAGCGTTACAGATTTTCGGCATTGACGCCACTCGCGGCCTGACCGAGGTCGAAGCCCGGGAACGCGCAGATAGATACAGATACGCTCGCCTCCTGCGGAAGCGGAGGACCGGCGATTGGGCGCTTCTCGCAGCCCAGTTCCGGAGCCCCCTCGTCCAGATTCTCGTCGCGGCGGCGTTCCTCTCCCTCCTCCTCCGGGATCGGCTCGACGCCGCCCTCATCCTGGCCATGGTCTCTCTGAGCGCACTCCTCGGCTTCTCCCAAGAACGGCGGGCGGCCCGGGCGGTGGAGAGCCTTCTGGCCGTCGTCCAGGTCAACGCCACCGTCCTCCGCGACGGGCTGCCGCGGGAGGTCCCGGTGGAGGAGGTGGTGCCCGGCGACATCGTTCTCGTGAGTGCGGGCGACCTCGTCCCCGCCGACAGTCGGATTCTGGAGTCTAAGGACCTCTTCGCCGGAGAAGCGGCGCTGACGGGGGAGACCTACCCTGTGGAGAAGGCGGCAGGGGCCGTAGCAGCGGACGCGCCCTTGGCGCGCCGGACCAATTCCCTCTTTTTCGGGACCCATGTGGTGAGTGGCAGCGCCCGGGCCGTGGCGGTCCGGGTTGGGACGGAGACCGAGTTCGGCAAAATCTCCCAGAGGCTGAAACTCCGGCCGCCCGAGACGGAGTTCGAGCGTGGCGCCCGGCGGTTCGGCTACTTCCTCATGGAGGTCACCCTGCTGCTGGTGCTGGCGGTCTTCGCCATCAACGTCTATTTCTCCCGACCGGTCATTGAGGCGCTCCTCTTCTCCCTGGCCATCGCTGTGGGCATCACTCCGGAGTTCCTGCCCGCCATCATCAGCGCCAACCTGGCTCACGGCGCCCGGCGGATGGCACGCGCGAAGGTCATCGTCAAGCGCCTCGTCTCCATCGAGAACTTCGGGAGCATGACCGTCCTCTGCTCCGACAAGACCGGCACCCTGACCGAGGGGGTGGCCCGGGTCCACGGGGCCCTCGACGCCGAGGGGCGGGAGAGCGAGAGGGTCCTCCTTCACGCCTATCTCAACGCGACCTACCAGACGGGGTTCAGGAACATGATGGACGAGGCCATCCGCGCCCACCGCCCCTTCGCCTTGGCGGGGTACCGGAAACTGGACGAGATTCCCTACGACTTCCTCCGGAAGCGGCTGAGCGTCCTCGTGGGGAAGGACGGCCGGGCATCGATTGTGACGAAGGGGGCCTTTGACAACGTCCTCGCCATCTGCGCGCGGGCGGAAATCCCCGGGGCAGAACCCGTGCCCCTCTCCACGGTCCAAGGGCAAATCCGGGGGCGTTTCGAGGAGTTCAGCAGCCAGGGATTCCGCGTCCTCGGCGTCGCCTACCGGGATGTGGGCTCCCGGACCTCCATGGACAAAAGCGACGAGGTGGACATGACCTTCCTCGGGTTCATCGTCTTCACCGACCCCCTTCAGCCGGGTGCGGGGGAGGCTCTCCTGCATCTGAAACGCCTCGGAATCACGCTCAAATTGGTGACCGGTGACAATCGGCGGGTCGCCACCTCTGTGGGCGAGCGCCTGGGATTGCCCACTTCCCCCGTCCTCACGGGGGTGGACCTCCGCGCCATGAGCGACGACGCCCTTCGGCAGCAAGTGAACGGCGTCAGCGTGTTCGCCGAAATCGAGCCCAACCAGAAGGAGCGCATCATCCTCGCCCTCCGGAGGGCAGGCCACGTGGTGGGCCACATCGGGGACGGCATCAACGACGCCACCGCCCTCCGGGCCGCGGACGTCGGCATCTCGGTGCAGGGCGCCGTGGACGTCGCCAAGGAGGCAGCGGACATCGTGATGCTGGAGAGGGACCTGGGGATTCTGGCGGGGGCGGTGGAGGAGGGGCGGCGGACCTTCGCCAACACCCTCAAATACATCTTCATGGTCACCAGCGCCAACTTCGGAAACATGGTGAGCGCGGCGGGGGCCTCGCTCTTCCTGCCTTTCCTCCCGTTACTTCCGAAGCAGGTCCTGCTGGTGAACCTGCTGACCGACATCCCGGAAGTGACGATGCCCACGGACAACATCGATGCGGAGTGGGCAGAGAAGCCCCGCCGCTGGGACATCGGGTTCATCCGGCGCTTCATGGTCGTCTTCGGTGGCGTCAGTTCCGTGTTTGACTTCCTCACATTCGGCGTCCTCCTGCTCGCCCTCGACGCCACCACCCCGCAGTTCCGGACCGGATGGTTCGTCGAGTCGGTGGCCTCGGCGGCTCTGATTGCGCTGGTGGTCCGGACCCGGAGGCCATTCTTCAGGAGCCGGCCGAGCAAGTATCTGGCGGGGGCGACCCTGGCGGTGGTGGCGGCGACGCTCCTGCTTCCCTTCGCTTCCCTTATCGGACCCCTGGGCTTCGAGCCCCTCCCTCTTTCCTTCCTCGGGATGATGGTGGCGGTCGTGGGGCTCTACATCCTCACGGCGGAGTCCGTGAAGAGGGTCTTCTTCCACGGGGCGCCCGGAGAGGGGGGACTGTGGCGGAGAAAATAGCCGGTGAGGCCCGGACCTACCGGAAGTCCCTGGGCCTCTTCAGTCTCGTGAGCCTGGGGGTCGGGGGCACCATCGGCTCGGGCATCTTCGTGGTCCCCGGAATCGCGGCGGGAATCGCGGGCCCCGGCTCCCTGCTGGCGTGGGCGGTGGTGGCTGTTTCGGCGACCTGCGTCGCCCTCTCCCTGTCGTGGACCGCCTCTCGCTTCCCCTCGACCGGGGCGTTCTACGGCATCTTCTCCCGGATTCTCCCCCGGAAACCCTCAACCGCCCTCGCCCTCCTCTACCTCGCCTCCAGCGTCCTCGGCCTCTCCACCATCGCGGCGGGCCTCGGCCAGTACTTCTCCTTCTTCGGAATCCGCGACGTCCTCCCCCTGGAGGTCACGGTCATCGCGGCCCTCGCTCTCCTGAACCTGCGGGGCATCTACCTCTCCAGCCGGACCGAGAATCTCCTGACGGTCCTCAAGACGGTGCCCCTCGTCGTCCTGGCGGCACTCCTGGTGCCCCACATCCGCCCCGAGAACTTCGTCCCCCTCTTCCCGTCGGCTCCCACCGACTTCCTGAAAGCCCTGGTCATCGTCTACTGGCCCTTCACCGGTTTCGAGATAGTCGCCATCCCCGCCGAGGAGACCCGCGACCCGAAGCTGGTGGGGCCCTCGCTCGCCATCGTCATGGGGGTGGTGGGGGGGGTCTACCTCCTCCTGACCCTCGGCCTCATCGGCAGCGTGGGGAGCGGAGCCCTGGCGGCCTCTCCGGCCCCGGTGGCCGATGCGGCGGGCCGGGTGCTGGGAGGCGGCGAGGGTGTGGTGGCGGTCGTCGGCGTCCTCGCCATGCTGTCCGCCCTCAACGCCTACCTCGTCGCGACCTCCCGGGTGATGCAGAACCTGACGACCGGGTCCCGGGTGGCCCGCCTGGGGCGACTCGGGAGAGGGGGCACCCCCGTGGCGGCCATCGTCGCGGGCTCGGCGGCGGGGGCCGCGCTGCTCCTGTTCTCCAACCGTTTCAGCGTATTGGCCAGCGCGGCGGTGGTGACGACCCTGCTCCCCTACCTCTTCGTGTGCGTCGCCGCGGGCCGGATGTTTCCGGAGTGGAGGAGGCGGGTCGTCTCGGGCGTAGGGGCCCTGTCCACCATCGCAATCCTGGTGTTGAGTTACGCGTTTTAATGCCCGACTTCCCTGGAGGCTGTCACCCGGACCCATGACAGAACGGGATTTATCGGACTCCCGGGATGTTCTCCAAAGATATGGCACCCGAGCTCGCCGGGGAAGTGGACGCGGCCCGGAGAGCGGAGGCGGCCGGGGAGGGGGATGGCGTCTTCCCCGCGACCACGGGCTCCCTGCTCCGCGAGACTTACCAATCGCTGGGACTGGAGCGCTTCGTGGCGCCCCTCTCGTCCGCCGTCCTCGGGACCCTGCTCCTGCGCCTGACCTTCGCCTTCGTCTGGGGCTCGTCGGGGCTGGAGAAGTTGATGACAATCTCGTCGGCGCCCGCCGCCTATTTCGGGCAGATGGGCGCGGTCATGGGCCGCGTCTGGGTGGACGGGACGGCCACGGTGCCCCCCAACCCGTTCCCCTTCATGGCCCCCTTCCTGAAGGACGTGGTGGCCCCCAACACGGGCTTCTTCGTGACGTTCATCGCAGTGGCCGAGGTCATCCTCGGCCTCAGCCTTCTCTCGGGCCTTCTGGTCCGGCCGGCCGCCGTGGGGGGCATGATGCTCAACGTCGTCTTCTTCCTGGCGGCGGGCCACACCTCCGAGGCGGTGGCGGGCGTCAACATTGCCATGTTCGGGGGCCACCTCTACTTCCTTATCGTCTCCGCGGGCCGGGCCTACGGCCTCGACGCCCATCTCCACCGGAGGTTCGCCCCGTCGGGGACGGCGCGGATTTTCTGAAACCTCACCAGGGATGGACGACCAGCGCCGAAAGATACGCCGTGATGAGGGCGATCAGGCCCAGGAGAATCCAGGGTGACACCTCCACCAAAAACTCCATGAACTGAAGCATGGCGTCCCGGGCTCGCATCACCGCTCCCTCGGCCGCGGTGCGGAAGGCGGCCAAGTAGGGGAGTTCGTAGGTGATGGCTGCGGGCGGGGCCATGGTCACGCGGGAGCGACCGCTTCCACCTCTTCCTTCCCGGCCCTCGCGCGCGGATGCCTCTCGGGTTTCGTGGCGAAAATGTCGAGGTTCTCCAGCGTCACCCAGGAGAAGGGGTCCTCGCACCGCGCGTCGAACTCTGCGGCGCACTTCCCCGAACAGAAGCAGCGCTCCACGAGCACGTATTTCCGGGTGAGGGGCGGGTGGCGGAGGGTCCGGCCGCAGTTCTCGCACTCTTTGAACGCCGCGGGGCCCGTTTCCCGGGCGGGGGGGCTCGCCACCTCCCGCCCCTCTTCCATCGGCCGAAGGTCCATGGGCGTCAGGGAGCCACCTCCCCGGGAGCTGTCGCCGGGACCGGAATGGGGGCGTGGGCGGCCATTCCGGTCCGGCGGAACCTCTCGGCCGCGAAATAGGCGAGGCCGGCTATCAAGGAGATCGCGTAGAACAGCACCATTGCGACGGCGAACAGTGGGACGGTCACCCTCTCGCGGATTCGGCGGGCCATACTCATGGAAGGTTTCCGGCGGATTCGGAAATCGGTTCTGGAGGTAGATTCCGTCGGACTATGTAGGCTCCGGAGGGACATGGAGCCGGGAGTCGCTTCCGCACTCCCGTCCCGGACAAGGGCCTTCCGGCGACCGGCCCTGTCACCCGGTGGAAGGACAAGCAAGAGGTCTTACCGGTGCCGCAGCCAATACCCTTCTTGATGACCCTCTGGAGGCTCCGCCTGCGGATGTATCTCGCCGCCTTCCTGCTCTTCGCCCTCTTCTACGCCCTCTTCAGCGCCATCGGCTTCCTCCTGCTCGGAGGGGCTGCGTTTCTCTGGTTCGGCATTTTCCTCGCCTTCGGCGTCGTCTTCCTCCAGTTCCTGGCGGGCCCGAAGATTGTTGAGTGGTCCATGAAGGTGAAGTACGTCTCCGAGGCCCAGGAGCCACGCCTCCACGCCATCGTGGAGGAGTTGGCCCGGCAGGCCGGCCTCCCCAAGCCGAGGGTCGGCGTCTCCGAAGTCCCGGTTCCCAACGCCTTCGCATTCGGCCGCTGGAGGTCCGACGGGCGCATCTGCGTCACCCGGGAGCTCATGGAGCGGGTGGACGAGGCCGAGTTGAAGGGGGTGCTGGGCCACGAACTCTCCCACCTGAGGCACAGGGATGTGGCCTTCATGACCCTCCTCCAAGTGGTGCCCCTGCTGGCCTACCAGATCTATCTCTACTTCTTCTGGTCGAGCCTGGGGAACCGCCAGAGGAACGGCAACGGGAACGCAGCCGCGGCCGTCGGTGCCCTCGCCTTCGGGGTCTACTTCCTCTCGAACCTCCTGGTTCTCTACGCCAACCGCCTTCGGGAGCTCTACGCCGACCGGGGTTCTGTCGAGCTGACCGGCCAGAGGGCTCCCCTGGCCAGCGCCCTCTACAAGATTGTCCACGGCTCGGCCCGCCGCAAGCCGCAGGAAATCAAGTCCGTGGAGGGATGCCGGGCCCTTTTCATGGCCGATCCCACGACCTCGCGCCACGACGCCCTCGACATCCGCCAGGCCGACCTCAACCGGGACGGGCGCATCGACGAGTTCGAGTTGGAGGCCTTCTCCCGGGAGCCCGGGCGCATCGGCCGGGGGGAGCGGCTGATGGAGGCGCTCTCGACCCACCCCGCCCTGGTCCGGCGGGTGCACATGCTGGCGGAGTATTGAGGCGTCCCGCCGATGGCACCCCGGTCCAAAGACCCCGCGATTCCGGAGGTGGCGGCCCCGGCGGCGCACAAGTTCGACCCCCGGCACATGGCGCGGCTCGACCACCCGGGGCGGGCCCGCTGGCAGCCGGTGGAGCCCTTCCTGGAACTCCTCCATCCCCGGCCGGGCATGGTCTTCGCCGACGTGGGCTCCGGGCCCGGCTATTTCGCCCTCGCGGTGGCCGGGAAGATCGGGGCCATGGGCACGGTCTATGGAATCGACGTCCAGCCGCAGATGCTGGAAGAACTGGAGCGCAGGGCCCGGGCGCGGGGCCTGCGAAACGTCGTTCCCGTGCGTTCCGGCGAGAGGGGCATCCCCCTGCCGGACATCGTCGCGGACGCCGCCTGCACGGCGAACACGTTCCATGAACTGGAATCGCCGGCCGCACTGCTGGACGAGATTCGCAGGATTCTGAAGCCCGGCTGCCGCCTCTTCGTCATCGACTGGAAGCCCGTGGGAACCCCCGTGGGGCCGCCGGTCCGCGTCCGGGTGGCCGCCGAGACCATCCGGAAGGCGATGCGCGAGGCGGGTTTCGTGGGCTTGCGGGAGCACCCCATCTACCCCTACCACCACGTCGTGGAGGGGAAGTCCGAGCCCGAACTGCCGTGAAGGCCTTCGACCCCGACACCCAGGCGACCCGGGATGTCCCGGACGCCCAGGCCCTGGAACTCGAACTGCGCGCTGTGGCGCCGGTCCTTTCGGCCCAGAGCCGGAAGCGGGACCTCTACTTCCTCGTCGCGAACGGGGTAGGCTCCCCGGAACTCTACCGGAGGTTGGCCCCCCGGTTCGACGCCCTCGGCTACGACCTCCTGGTGGCCCCCTACCGCGGTCCGAGGCTCCCCCTTCCGGAGCAGCCGGCATGGGTCGTCGTCGCCCGACCCCACGCCCCCCGCCGCCTCTGGCTCCACGCCGTCCTCTTGGTCGCCACCATCCTCACCACCACCTTGGCCGGGGCCGAGTTGATGGGGGTCCCCTGGTGGGCAGAACCCGGGCGCATCCCTTCCGGGCTGCCGTTCTCCGGCGCGCTGCTCCTGGTGCTGGGGACCCACGAACTCGCCCACTCCGTCACGGCGCGGAGACACGGGATGAAGGCCAGCCTCCCCTTCTTCATCCCCCTGCCCCCCTTCGGGATGCTGGGCACCCTCGGGGCGGTCATCAGCCACCGGGGCCCGGTGCCGGACCGGCGCGTCCTCTTCGACGTCGGGCTCTCGGGACCCCTCGTGGGGCTGGCGGCGGCCGTGGCGGTGACCTTCGTGGGCCTTCGCCTCCCTTTCGAAACGCCACCGCCCCTCGCGGAGGCCGTCCAAAATGGGGAGGCGGTTCCGGAACTGGGATTGCCGCCCCTCTTCGCGTTGCTGGCCCGAATCACCGGTTTCCAAGGACCGGCCCTCCACCCCGTCGCCTTCGCGGGGTGGGTCGGCATGTTCGTGACCGTCTTCAACCTCCTCCCCGTCGGCCAACTCGACGGCGGCCACGTGGCCCGGGCGGTCCTGGGGGCGAGGCACGAGAAGCTCTCCCGCCACGTGCCCATCCTCCTGGTGCTCGCGGGGCTGGCCCTCAGCCTCCGGGGCATTCTCGCGGATTACCTCATCTTTTGGGGGTTCTTCGCCTGGCTCTTCGCGCGGGGGGGCCACCCGCCGCCCCTCGACGACTCGACCCCCCTGGACCGGCGCCGGATGGCGGTGGCTGTCCTCACGATCGGGCTTGCTGCGCTGTCGTTCACCCCGGTGCCTTTCCAAATACATCAAGCGGGGTGAATACGAATCCTCCCGGCATTTCCGCGGGCCCGCCCGGACCCAACCCGTTCTCGGTCCTTTTTTTGGGTTTCCGAGCCTTCGGGGTACCCGCCCCTCCAGGAAGGGGGCCTCTGCCCGCCGGAGAGCCCCTCAGGGAGCCTTCCCAGCGGTTCCCAGACCTCTCTCCCACGGGGGAAGGGGGACCGGAAGGGGTTCCGCGCGGGGTACCCCATGGGTTTGCTACGTTTACCGTAGCGGTCCCCCTTGGTGGGGCCTTGGGAAGCGGTCCACTTCCCAAGAGGGAGCCGGTGAATTTTTGAACCCCGGCTACCCCTGCCCCTCTCCCATGGCAGGACTCGTCGTCAAATCGGCGGTCAAGGCCAAGGCGCCCAAAGGCATGCGGGTCTCGGGAGACCTCTACGACGCCCTCGACAAGGCGGTCGCGGACATCCTGGCCACCGCGGGCAAGAGGGGCAAGGCCAACGGCCGCTCGACCATCCGGGCCGAGGACCCGTAGAGCCGAGATCCCCTCGGTCGCCTCTCCGAGCCCAGCGAAGTTTTCTGACCTACCCCGGCCTTCTATGAAAGCCGGGGTGTTCGGGCCACGTGGTCAATAAACAATCAAGGCTGCAGGGACCCCCTTGCGGATGCAAGCGCTTTGAACACGGGTGGAGTTTGCCGGTTTCTCGTTGGAGTGCCTGTCGAGTATTTTAATTAAAAAAAGAGCGGGCAGAAGGAATATCGAAAGTTTCCTCATCCAAATTTTCGGGCAAAGGGCCGCGGTAACCGGGCATCCGGAGAATGTGAACGCAGCCGGATTGCGGGCCTCGCCCCCGCGGTCCACCGGCCGCACCTTGCCCGGTCTAAGGGACTTCCTTGACGGCTTTGGCAATCGCTTCCCCGGTTTCCTTGGTCCCAGCAGTCCCCCCGAGGTCCACCGGCCTGACTTTCCCCTCCGCCAGCACTTTCTTCACCGCCCCTTCGACCCACCGCGCCGCCCGCTCCATCCCGAGCGTCTCGAGGAGCATTCCGCCCGCCAAAATGCACGCGATGGGGTTCGCCCGGTTCATCCCCTTGTATTTCGGCGCGCTGCCGTGGATGGGCTCGAACATGCTGGTCCCCTCGGGGTTGATGTTGCCCCCCGGGGCGACCCCCATGCCGCCCTGAATCATGGCACCGAGGTCGGTGATGATGTCGCCGAACATGTTCGGGGTCACGACCACCTGATACCACTCCGGCTGCTTGACGAACCACATGGTGCATGCGTCCACGAACTGCATGTCAGTCTCGATGCCCGGGTAGTTCGCGGCGACCTTCTGGAACACCTCGCGCCAGAGGCCGTAGATGTTCGTGAGGACGTTCGCCTTGTCCACGCTGGTGACCCGCTTGCGCCCGCGCTTCTTCGCATAGTCGAAGGCGTATTTGATGACCCGCTCGGCCCCCTTGCGGGAAATCACGCCCACCTGGTAGGCAATCTCGTCGGCGTCGCTCTCGATGTCGAGGCTGAACTTCACCGAGTAGGTCTCCCGCAGGAGTTCGAGGGTCTGCCGCCCCTTGCCCTTCTTGAAGCGATTGCCGATGCCTACGTAGAAGTCTTCGGTGTTCTCCCGGACCACGGTGAACTGGATGTGCTCGGGGCCCTTTGCTTTCAGAGGCGTCTCCACTCCAGGATAGAGGTAGATGGGCCGGAGGTTCACATACTCGTCCATGTAGAACCGGAGCCGGAGGAGGACTCCCTGCTCCAGGATGCCGGGCTGGACCCTGGGGTCCCCGAGGGCCCCCAGGTAAATCGCCTTGAACCTCTTCAGGTCCTTCAGGGCTTTCTCGGGGAACAACTCGCCGGTCTTGAGGTAGTGGTCGGCCCCATAGGGGAGGTCGAGCCACTCGATGGTGGTCGCGTCGCGCCCGGCGGCGGCTTCCAAGACCCGCTTGCCCGCCGCGAGGACCTCGGGGCCGATGCCGTCGCCCGGGAGGGCCGGAATGGTGATGGTCGCCACGGCCGGGGATGGAAGGCAGAGGATATAACGTTTCACCCGCGCGAGGTTCTCTCAACCATGGAGTTTGCCCTCCTCTGCGGGGAACTCAACGTCCCCGACCTGGACGCATTCCTCGGGGAGCTCCGTTCCATCGCCAAGGCGCGCGGCGTCACGGTCCAGCCCCTGAACGCCGACCTCCTCGCGGGCCGGGCCCACGTGGCGAAGGCGCTGGAGGAGGCGGAGGCCGCCCGAGACTCCGGGGCCCCCTTCGCCCGGGACCCGGGGATGGAACTCCTCCTCCACGTCTCGGGCCAGGGTCAGATTTTCCGGGCGCTGGAGTTCGGGGTCGCCCCGGGCAGGAACCGGCTGGCCGTGGCCGTGTTCCCGCCGG
The DNA here is from genome assembly GCA_964486625.1 of uncultured Halobacteria archaeon. GTDB lineage: Archaea > Halobacteriota > Syntropharchaeia > JACQPP01 > JACQPP01 > JAWCQZ01. The sequence goes on along the minus strand of CAZANW010000011.1, from coordinate 19,129 downwards.
ATGCGGGGGCCGTGGAGACCCTGAAGGAGCGATACGGCCTTGCCGAGGACGGCTCCCTCGCGGAATACCGGATGGCGAAACGGAAGGCCCTCATGGAGAAGTTCCGAATCACAAAGGCCGAACTGGGGACGGTCGGCGAGGAGCGGCTCCCGGAACTGGTGCGGGAGAGGATTGCTCTCATGACCCTGGAGAGGGCCGCGAATGGCAGGGGCCGGAGATGAGATTCGAACTTTTCCAGGGAGACATCACTGCGCTGGAGGTGGATGCCGTCGTGAACGCGGCCAACAACCGCCTCATCATGGGCGCCGGGGTCGCCGGGGCCATCAAGCGGCGCGGCGGCCAGGAAATCGAGGACGAGGCGGTCCGGAAGGGGCCCATCCCTGTCGGGGAGGCGGCGGTCACCGGCGCGGGAAGGCTGAAGGCGAGATACGTGATTCACGCCGCGGTGATGGCCATGGACTTCGAAACCGATGCGAAGAAAATCCGCGACGCGACCCGGAACACCCTGAATCGGGCCCGCGAACTCGGAATCAGGTCCATCGCATTCCCCGCCCTCGGGACCGGCGTCGGGGGCTTCCCCCTGGAGGAGTGCGCCCGCATCATGCTGGAGGAAGTCCGGAAGGGGGGCGGGGGCCTGGAGCGGGTCGTCTTCGCCCTCTACGGGAAGGAGGCCTGCGAGGCCTTCGAACGGGTCCTCCGGAGATAGCATTTTTCCGCCTCCCGCCCCGAGGTTCACAGATGGCGGAGGCCCAAACCGCCCCGGCGTTCGCCTGGAGCCCCAAGGACCTGAAGGGGCTGGAGGGGAACCTCCGGGACGAGCGGTCGGCGGAGTGGCTCTACGACACGCTGG
>CAZANW010000011.1:0-18179 GCA_964486625.1 uncultured Halobacteria archaeon | reverse complement strand
CTGGAGGGGAACCTCCGGGACGAGCGGTCGGCGGAGTGGCTCTACGACACGCTGGCCGCCCTCGACGGCCAGAAGGAGCGGGCGGCCCTCCTCCGCAGCCTCCGGGACTACGAGAGGAACCACATGGCCCGTTGGGAGAGACTCCTCCGGCGGCTCGGCCGGCCCGTCCCGCCCCGGGTGCGGATGCTCCACCACCGCCTCCTCGCCCTCTTCGCCCGGGTCTTCGGCGTGGGGGCGGTCCTGCCCCTCGTCCACAAGGAGGAGATTGAGGGCATCGCGAAATACAAGCGGCAGGCGGAGGCGTGGTCAGACCCCGAGGCCCAGGAGATTTTCCGGGAGATTCTCCCCGACGAGATTGTCCACGAGGCGGACCTCTTCAACGCAATCCGGAAGGCGGGGACCGAGGGGGGGGATCTCCGGAGCGCCATCCTCGGCGCCAGCGACGGCATCACCTCGGTCCTCGCGCTGGTGACGGGGGTGGAGGGCGCTACGTCCTCGAACCCGGCGGTCATCGTCGCGGGCATCGCGGGCATCACGGCGGGGTCTCTTTCCATGGCCGCCTCCGATTACGTCTCGGTCCGGGCCGAGCAAGAGATGCTCGCCACCCGCGTCCGCATGCAGAAGGACGCCGTGGAGGCCGCCCCCGCCCGGAAAAAGGCACAGCTCCGGGAGGCCTACTGGGCCCGCGGCTATGCCCCCGAGGAGGCGGAGGCCATAGTCACGCGGCTCGCCAAGAATCCCGACGAGTTCGTCCGGGCCCTCTTGGTGGAGGAGTATGGCATCGCGGAGTCGAGTTTCGAGAGCCCGGTCCGCCTCGCCCTCATCACGGCAAGTTCGTTCGCCGCGGCCGCGGTGGTGCCGGTCCTTCCCTTCTTCGCCCTCCCGATCCAGGCGGCCACGGTGGTCTCGGTCGCCCTGAGCGCCGCGGTCCTTTTCGCCGCAGGGGTCCTCCGCTCGCTCGTCACATTGAAGCCTTTCCTGAGGAACGGACTTGAAGTGGTCGCGGTGGGTCTCGGGGCTGCGGGGTTCACCTTCATGCTGGGGTGGCTCCTCGGGACGGCGGTGAGATAGCGTGAGGTTGAATACGGGAAAGCGATAGAAGCAAAAGGGGAATGGGCGGGTTCGATTCGCTCCCGGTCTGGTCCGAGCGCGGGGTCCGCGGGCCCCTCGGGTGGTATTTCGACGTCGCGACGAACCGGATGCCTGCCAAATACCTCATCGCGCGGCGCATCCCTTCGGAGGTCCCCCTGGACGCCCCCGAGGAGGCGCTGTGGGCGGAGCAGGGGCGGGCCACGGCGCGGTTCCTCGGCCTCTGGTCGAAGGTGCGAGCGGAGCAGGTCCGCCTCTCCGACCTCGCCATCTACCACCCCTCCCTCCTCGACCTCTCCTCGGAACTGGCGCGGCGGATGCTCTCCCACTGCAATTTCTGCCGGTGGAACTGCGGGGTGGACCGGAGCCGGGGGACAAAGCACGGAACGTGCCAACTGGAGTCCGGGTCCCGCGTCTCCTCCTTCTTCCACCACCGGGGCGAGGAGGCGGTCTTCCGGGGAACCCGGGGCTCCGGGACCATCTTCTTCACCTCCTGCAACATGCGGTGCGGCTTCTGCCAGAACGGCGACATCTCCCACGACAGGGAGAACGGGATGCTCGCGACGCCCGAGGTGCTGGCGACCATGGCGCGGCAACTGCGGCTCGAAGGTTGCCACAACGTCAACTTCGTCGGCGGGGAGCCGACCATCCACCTGCACACCATCCTGGAGGCGGTCCGGCTCCTCGGCTCGGGGTTCCAGCCCGACCGGCAGACGCTGGAGCGGGCGCTCGACTTCAAGGCGGATGGGAACATCGGGGGGAGGCCCAACGGCTCGGACTATGGCGGCGAGTTGAACGTCCCGTTGCTCTGGAACTCCAACTTCTTCATGAGCGAGCCGGCGATGCGGCTCCTGCGCTGCCTCTTCGACGTCTGGCTTCCCGACTTCAAGTTCGGCAACCCCGACTGCGCCATGCGGCTGAGCCGGACGCCGTGGTATTTCGAGACCGTGAGCGGCAACCACAAACTCGTCCACGGCTGGGGCGAGTCCATGGTCATCCGCCACCTCGTCATGCCGAACCACGTCAAGTGCTGCACGAAGCCGGTCCTCGGCTGGATTGCGGAGAACCTGCCCGGGGTCCCGGTGAACGTCATGGACCAGTTCCACCCCGACCACGCCTGCGCCCCGGGGGACCGGAGGTTCAACCCGAAACTGGCGGACATCGCGAGGTTCCCGACGGCGGAGGAGATTGAGGAGGCGTTCGCCTACGCGGAGGAACTCGGGCTCAACTACGCGCCGCTGACGCTGGAGAAAGCGCTGGCGCGTGTTTAGCGTCCGCCAATCTCAATCACTTTCCGCCTCGCCCCCGCCCCGCGCACGATGCGGACCTCCGACTTGGGCACCCTAAAGTGGTCGGCCAGCAGTTCCACCAGCGCCTTGTTGGCCCGGCCGTTTTCCGGGGGCGCCCGGACCCACGCCTCGAACTGGCCCTCGCCGGTCCGCTCGACGCGCTCCTGGCGGGAGCGAGGGTGGACCTTGACTTCGATTCGCATTGCCTCAAGACGGGTCGGCGCCTAAGGTTTTTCCGGTCCCGCCCCTTCTTCCACCATGCCCCCGTCGTCGGGCGCCCATGCCCTTTGCGAAACTCTCCTCCGCGCCGGGACGAAGCGCGTTTATGGCATCATCGGGACGACGCTGGTCGGTTTCCTGAACGGCCTCTACGACTACAAGGACCGCATCCAGTATGTCTCCTGCCGCCACGAGATGGTCGCGGGCGGCATGGCCGACGCCGAGGCGCGGACCACGGGGCGTCCCGGGGTCTTCGTCGTCCACGGCGGGCCCGGGGCCCTGAATGCGGCCCTCGCCCTCACCGTGGCCCGGAAGGACTGCTCGCCGGTGGTGGCCGTCGCGGGGGGCGTGGGCCGGGAACTGGAGGCGTGGGACGGCATGTCCCAACTCGACTTCGCCCGGAGCCACGCCGGCCTCGTCAAGGAGATGCTCCGGGCCGGGTCGGTGGCGGACATTCCCCGGCTCTTCGCGCAGGCGTGGAGGACCGCGCTCTCGGGCTGCCCGGGGCCGACCATGCTCGTGGTGCCCCAGGACCTGTGGGACGCGACGGGGGAGATTGGGCTGGACGGTCTCTCCTTCGAGCCCGACCCCCCGCCGGCGCCCCCGCCCGCGGAGGTCCAGGGGGTCATCGACGACCTGAAGCGAGCCGAGAGGCCCCTCCTCCTCGCCGGGGGCGGCGTCCTCTCCGCGGGGGCGTGGGACGAACTCAGAAAATTCGCCGAGAAGTGGCGCCTCCCGGTGGCGACCACCGGCAACGGCCGCGGGGCCATCCCGGAGGACCACCCCCTCTCCCTGGGCAAGGCGGGCTACGGCGGGGGCACCCTCGCCGCCGACTACGCGTTGGAGAAGGCGGACTACATCCTCTGCGTCGGGTGCGGCATCAGCGACATGACCACCTACCACGTGAGCAGTCCCGTCCCGGGCAGGGTGGCCGTCGTCAACATCGACGCCGACTACATCGCCCGCCAGCGCGCGACCCTCTCCTCCAAAGTGGCCCGGGGCGTGGCGGCCGACGCCCGTCTCTTCCTCCAGAGGGCCATCGAGGCGCCCGGCGGCCTCGGGAACCTGGACCCGTGGCGGGCGAAGCTCGAAGAGCAGAAGAAGCGGTGGCAGAGGACGCTCGATGCCTACGCGGCGCGCCCCAAGGGGACCCTCCCGGCCAAGGTCCTCGCGGCCCTCCGGAAAGGGCTCCCGGGGGACGCCATCGTGGTCGGGGGCGCGGGGCTCCACCTCATCTACGCCATGGACTACCTGCCCACCCTCGCCCCGAGGTCGTTCCTCTACTCCAACAACTACGGCGCCATGGGGTTCGGCTTCGCCGCGGCCCTCGGGGCCAAGATGGCCCACCCCGGCCGCGAGGTGGTGGCGGTCCTCGGCGACGGCGAGTTCCTCATGGTGGGGGCGGGGGACCTGGAGACCGCCGTGCGCCAGAAACTCGCCGTCCGGGTCTTCATCGTCAACGACGGCTCCTACGGGGTCCTCCGGGCCACCCAGGCCCTCCAGTACAAGGGGCGCTTCCTGGGGACCCGCCACTCCAACCCCGACTTCGCGGCCTTGGCCCGGGCCTTCGGCGCGACCGGGGTGCGCATCGAGTCGCCGGAGCAAATCGAGGCCGCTCTCAAGGAGGCCCTCGGCGCCCCGGGGCCGGCGGTGGTGGAGGTCCCCGTGGACCCCAACGACCTGCCGCCCACGAACGTCGAGGCGGTCCTGCGCATGCGGCAGAAGGGCCGGTCCTGAAGACGCAGAGTCCTTAAGCGCAGAAGGGGGCCCGGGAAAGGATGTCGTTCGAAGAACTGGGCCTCGCGCCGCCCCTCCTCCGCGCCGTCCGGGAGGCGGGATTCGAGAAGCCCACCCCCATCCAGCAGCAGGCCATCCCCGCGGGCCTCACCGGCCGCGACGTCGTCGGCCTCGCCCAGACCGGCACCGGGAAGACCGCAGCCTTCCTGCTGCCCATCCTCCACCGGCTCCTCCCGGGGACCCGGGGCCGCACCCGGGCCCTGGTGCTGACCCCTACCCGGGAACTCGCCATCCAGGCCCACGAGTTCTTCGGGTGGTTCTCCCGCCACACCCCCCTGAAGGCGGCCACGGTCTTCGGGGGGGTGGGCTTCGAGCCCCAGACCCGCGCCCTGCGGGGAGGGGTGGACGTCGTCATCGCCACCCCCGGGCGCCTCCTCGACCACATGCAGCGGGGGAACACGCGGTTCGACCGCATCGAAATCCTGGTCGTGGACGAGGCGGACCGGATGATGGACATGGGGTTCCTCCCCGACCTCCGGCGGATTCTCTCCCAGATTCCCCGGAACCGGCAGACCCTCCTCTTCTCCGCGACCATGCCCGACGAGATTCTCCACCTCACCCGCCAGATTCTCCAGAACCCGGTCACCGTCCAGGTGGGGGAGCGCTCGGCCCCGGCGACGGGGGTTACCCATACCGTCTATCCGGTTCCGGCCCACCTCAAGACCTCCCTCCTGCTGGAACTCCTCCGCCGGGAGGAGAGCATGGACTCGGTCCTCGTCTTCACCCGGACCAAGAGGAGGGCCGACCGCCTGACCCGCCTCCTCAAGGAGGAGGGGCTGAAGGCGGCGGCCATCCACGCCGACCGGACCCAGAGCCAGCGGCTGGCCGCCCTGGAGGGGTTCCGGGAGAGGAGATACCGGGTCCTGGTGGCCACCGACATCGTCGCCCGGGGAATCGACGTGGAGGAGATTTCCCACGTCGTCAACTACGACGTCCCCGGGACGCCCGAGGACTACGTGAACCGCATCGGGCGCACCGCCCGGGCCGAGGCCACGGGGGACGCCCTCGCCTTCGTTTCACCCGAGGAGGAGTGGGACATGAAGCACATCGAGCACGTCCTCGGCCAGCGCCTGGACCGCATCACCCTCGACGGCTTCGACTACGGAGCTCCGCCTCCGCCCCGGGCCCTCCCGGACGAGGGCCGGCTCTTCCGCCGCGGTGGCGGTGGACGGAGAGGCGGCGGGGGAGGGGGATACCGGAGGAGGGGAGGCGGAGGCGGACGGGGATTCCGGCGCGGAGGGGGGCGGGGGGGCGGCCGGGGATACCTGCGGGAGCCCTTGCGGGGCTTCGGGGCCCCGGTCCAACGGCCGGGGGGCGGGGGCCGCCGGTAGGCCGGGCGGCCTCGATGGCTTCGTTTCCAACGCCAGCCCTTCTCTCCTGGTTCCGGCGCAACCGGCGCGACCTGCCCTGGCGGAAGACCCGCGACGCCTATGCCGTATGGGTGTCCGAAGTCATGCTTCAGCAAACAAGGGTCGCGACTGCCGTGGACTACTACGGACGGTTCCTGGAGCGGTTCCCCACGGTCCGGGCCCTCGCCCGGGCCCCCGAGGCGGAGGTCCTGAAAGCGTGGGAAGGGCTCGGCTACTACTCCCGGGCCCGCAGCCTCCGCCGGGCGGCGAAAATCGTTGTGCGGAGGCACGGCGGGAAGGTCCCGGACGACCCGGAGGCCTTCGGGGCCCTGCCGGGCGTCGGCCCCTACACCCGGGGCGCGGTCATGTCCATCGCGTTCGGCCGGCAGGAGCCCGTCCTCGACGGCAACGTAAAGCGGGTCCTGGCGCGCTGCTTCGAGGTCCGGGAGCCGTTGCCCAAAGCGGAGAGGCGTCTGTGGAACGTCGCGGCGTCCCTCCTCGACCGGCGGAATCCGGGCGCGTTCAACCAGGCGCTGATGGAGCTGGGGGCCACCGTCTGCGCCCCGCGCGACCCCGACTGCCCCGCGTGTCCGCTCCGCGGAAGGTGCCGGGCGCGGGCCCTGGGGCTGCAGGGGGCCCTTCCCGCCCGCGCCCCCCGGAGGAGGGTCCCGCACCGCCAGGTCGCCGTCGGGGTGGTCCGGCGCGGGGGCCGGATTCTCATCGCCCGCCGGCCCCCGGAGGGGCTGCTGGGCGGGCTGTGGGAACTCCCCGGGGGGAGGCGAGAGCCGGACGAGACCCTGGCCGGGTGCGCGGCCCGCGAGATTGCCGAGGAGACTGGGCTGAGGGTCCGGGTGGGGCGGAAACTGGCGGTGGTGGACCACGCCTACACCCACTTCACGGTGAGACTGCACGCCTTCGAATGTCGTCCAGCCGGAGGCCGCGCCCGGCCTCGGGGGTGCGAGGAGGTCCGGTGGGTCCGGCCGAACGACATAGACGCCTACGCCTTCCCGCGGGCCAACAGGAAGTTGTTTGAACGGATTGCCGACTCGGGTGGATGGTGAATCCGCTCACCCTGCTGGCGGGCGCGGGCCGCATCGGCCGCCTCTCCCGGCGGCGCGCCCTCCGGGGGTGGAAGCGCTACCCGGGCGACGCCCGCGCCATCTGCGAGGCGGTCGTGAGGGACTGCTGGAACGGGACCTTCTTCGCGGGGAGCGCGGGCCACTTCTCCCAGTGCTGGGTCCGGGACTACGGGATGTGCGCCGAGTCGCTGGTGAAGATGGGCCACGAGAAGGCGTGCCGGGCCTCTCTCGGTTACATGCTGCGGGTCTTCGCGCGGCACGGGCGGACAACGACGACCATCTTCCCCGGCGACGAACCCGTCAACATTTACACGGAAGCGTCGGACACTGTTCCCTATCTCATGCGGACCCTCCGGGTCCTCGACGCGCGAGACTTGCTGGAGCTGCACCGCGAGTTCCTCGAACGCGAAGTGCGCCGCTACCATCGGACCGTTTTCGACGCCGGGGAAGCCATCATCCGGCGGGGCCGCCACTTCTCGGGGGCGAAGGACTGCGTGAACCGCGACTCCGCCTGCTACGACAACTGCATGGCGGCGCTGCTGTCGAAGGAGCTCGAAGCCCTGGGCCTTGAAAACCCGTTCAAGAACGTGGACTTCGCCGCGACCCTGAAGAAGCGGTTCTGGAAGGGGGACCACTTCGCCGAGGACCTGAGCGGCGCCCCGGAGGTCGCGGCGGACGCCAACATCACGCCATTCCTCTACCGCATCGTCGAGGACGAGGAGATGATGGAGGAGTCCATCGAGACCCTGCGGTCGAAACGGATGGACCAGCCCTTCCCGGTCCGCCACACCGAGCGGCGGGTCCCGGGGCGCGAGAAACTCGTCCCGCGCATCTTCACCCCGAACTACCAGGGGGACACGGTCTGGACCCAGTTCGGGCCGATGTTCATCGAGGTCGTGAGCCGGGTGGACGGGGGGCTGGCGAAAATCTACATCGGGAAATACGAGGAGTGGATTGAGAAGCACCGGAACTATCTCGAACTGTTCAACGCGGACGGGAGCGTCTATCGGGAGCGGGGGTATCACGCCGACGAGGGGATGATTTGGGCGGCCCTTGCCTGGAACTGGTTCTGACGTTGCCGAAAAGTAGAAGCGCGAAGACCTCCCCCGTTCGGTCATGGGCATGGACCACAGCGGGGACCCGGCGACCCCCATCGCGGTCTGGAAGGGGCGAGACCTCCTGCGCCCCGGCGAGCCCGTCGACTCCCTCACCGTGATTCTCCGGACAGTCGGGTGCTCGTGGGGCAAGTGCCTCATGTGCGGCTTCTTCAATATGACCTCCCCGGGCCTCGTCGCCTCCGACGCCCTCGTGGAGCAATATGAAAAGGCGATGGCCGGGTGCCCCGACGGGGCCGTCATCAAGCTCTACACCTCGGGCTCCTTCTACGACCCCAAGGAGGTCCCGCCCGATGCCCAGAGGGAGATACTCCGGAGGCTCGCCGCCGACCCCCGCCCGCGCAAGGTCATCATCGAGACCATGCCCGAATACATCACCCCGGAGGCCTTCCGGCTCCCGGTGCCCCGGGGCCTCGAGTTCGCCGTGGGCCTCGAGTCCTCCCGCGACTACGTCCGCAAGAACTGCGTGGTCAAGGGCTTCACCTGGGAGGAGTTCAAGGCCGCCTGCTCCGTCGCCCGCGACCATGGTGCGACGATGAAGGCCTACACGATTCTCAAGCCCCCGTTCCTCACCGAGGGGGACGCCATCGAGGACGCGGTCTCCACCTGCCGGGACGCGCTCTCGGTCCCCAACGTGACCACGGTCTCCATGAACCTCTGCAACGTCCAGCGCAACACCCCGGTGGAGCGGCTCTGGAGGCGGGGTGAGTTCCGCCCCCCCTGGCTCTGGAGCGCCGTCGAGGCCCTCCGGCGGATGCGCTCCGAGGCCCCCGCCGACCGGGTGGTCATCTCCGACCCGCTGGCCGCCGGCTCCCGCCGGGGCCCCCACAACTGCGGAGAGTGCGACGGAGCCTTCGCGGCGGCCATCCGGCGCTACGACCTGGGCCAGGACCCGGCGGAACTCGGGGGGCTCTCCTGCGGCTGCCGCGACACATGGCGGGAGGTCCTGCGGCTGGAGGACCACGCATTCGGGGCGCCCCTGATTGAACACCGGGGAATCTAACTGCGCGTCGCCTCTTTGAGGGAAGCCAGGAACCGCCCGACCGCAGCCGCCCCCGGGCGTTGTTCCACGAGTTTGACGAGCGCGCTCCCCACGATGGCCCCCTCGGCCCCCATGGAGCGCACGGCCCGGACGTGCTCCGGCCGGGAGATGCCGAAGCCCACCGCCACCGGGAGGCCCCCTGCGGCCCGGCGGACGGTCCGGACCGTGGATGCGAGCCCGGGCGGCAGGCGGGCGCGCGCCCCGGTGACTCCGAGGAGGGAGACCAGGTAGAGGAACCCGGATGAGCGGCCCGCGATGCGGCGCACCCGCTCCGGGTCGCTGGTCGGGGCTGCGAGCAGGACCAGATTGAGACCCGCCGCGCGCGCCGCCTCCCGGAAGGGAGCGCACTCCTCCACCGGCAGGTCGGCGAGAATCAGCCCGTCGCCCCCCGCGGCGGCGAGGGCGCGGCAGAAGCCCCGGGGGCCGCCGGAGTGGTGGAGCACGAGGTTGGTGTAGGTGAGGACCACGATGGGCGTGGCCGAGGTCTGACGGACCTTCCGGATGAGCGAGAGGACCGTGGCGGGGGTGGTGCCCGCGGCGAGCGCCCGGCCGGTCGCGGCCTGAATCGTGGGCCCGTCGGCGATGGGGTCGGAGAAGGGCATCCCGACTTCGAGGACGTCGGCGTGGCGGGCGGCCTCCCGCAGGAGAGGAAGACTGGCGGCCGGGGTGGGGTCGCCTCCGGTGAGGTAGGCGACGAGGGCGGTCTCCCCGCGGGCGCGGAGGCGGCGGAAGGCCGGGGCGAGCCTGCTCATCGCGCCGCCTTCAGGAAGTTCCCCACCATCACCTTTCCCCCCTCGGTCACCACCGATTCGGGGTGGAACTGGACCCCCTCGATGGGGTATCTTCGGTGCTTCAGGGCCATCACCTCTCCCTGCTCCGTTTTGGCGGTGATTTCCAGGGGCGGCTTCACATCCCTCACCACGAGGCTGTGGTAGCGGGTGGCGGTCAGGGGGCTCGGGAGGCCCCGGAAGACCCCCCGCCCGTTGTGGAAGATGCGCGAGGTCTTGCCGTGCATGGGCTTCATCGCGTGGGTGACCTTGGCCCCGAAGACGAGGCCGATGGCCTGGTGCCCCAGGCAGACCCCGAGGGTCGGGACCCCGGGCATCTCCCGCAGGACCTCCAGCGAGAGCCGCGCGTTCCTCGGGTGGCCGGGGCCCGGGGAGATGATGACGGCGTCGGGGTCGGCCCGCCTCGCCTCGGCGACGGGGGCGTCGTTGCGGAGGACGGTGACACGGGCTCCGAGGGCGCCGACATATTGGACGAGGTTGTAGACGAAGGAGTCGTAATTATCGATGACCAAGACTTTCATCTGGGCCCTCCAACCACCGAAGATGGCGAGATTTCAAATTGCAGAATGCAAAATGAAAAATGAAAATTTTGACTTTTGCACTTTGCATTTTGCATTTTTCACTGAACGCCATCATTCCAGTTCCCCCAACGCCTTGACCATCGCCCCCAGTTTCTGCTCGGTCTCCGCGAACTCCCGCGACGGGACCGAGTCGGCCACGATGCCCGCGCCCGCGTGCAGGTAGGCGCGCTCCCCCCGCAGGTACATCGTGCGAATCGTGATGGCGAAGTCCATGTTCCCGTCGAGCGAGAAGTATCCGACGCCCCCCGCGTAGGGTCCGCGCCGGACCGGCTCCAGCTCCTCGATGATTTCCATGGCGCGGATTTTCGGGGCGCCGCTCACGGTCCCCGCGGGGAACCCCGCCTTCAGGGCGTCGAAACCGTCCCTCCCGGGAGCGAGCCTCGCCCGGATGTTGGAGACGATGTGCTGGACGTGGGAGTATTTCTCAATCACCATCAACTCGTCCACCTCCACGCTGCCGTAGGAGGCGACGCGCCCCAGGTCGTTCCGGCCCAGGTCCACCAGCATCAGGTGCTCGGCCCGCTCCTTCTCGTCCAGGAGGAGTTCCACCTTGAGCCGCTCGTCCTCCTCGGGGGCGGTCCCCCGGGGGCGCGTCCCGGCGATGGGGCGCAGGGTCAGTTCCCCGTCCCGGAGGCGGACCAGGGTCTCGGGAGAGGAGCCGACAATCTGCTCATCGCCGAAGTCGATGTGGAACATGTAGGGGGAGGGGTTGATGCGCCGCAGGACGCGGTAGAAGTGGACCGGGTCGCCCCGGGCCCGGAGGGCGAGGCGGCGGGAAATGACCCCCTGGAAGATGTCGCCGTCCCGGATGTAGCCGAGGGCCCGCTCCACCGCCCGCTCGAACCGGGGGCGCTCCATGCTCGCCCGGAGCCCCGAGGTCCGGAGGGTCCCCTCGGGCTCGCAGGGCCGCGGGAGGCGGGCGGGCGGCCCCCGAGAGAGGTGGAGGGCGCGCCGCGCCACGTGGTCGAAGCAGACCAGTTGCCCCGGGAGGATGAAGTGGAGGTCGGGGAAGCCGGGGTCCGGGAGGCCCCGGTCGGGAAGCCGCTCGAAGTTGCGGACCGCGTCGTAGCCCATGTAGCCCACGAGGCCGCCGGAGAAGGGGACCGGGAGGGCCCGCGCCCCGCCGCTCATGGAAGAGAGCAGGCCGCGCAGTTCGCCGTAGGGGGCGGCGGAGCGGCGGGTCTCCTTCCGGCCCCGCGCGTCGGTGACCTCCACGCGGGACCCCCGGGCGCGGAACTCCAGGAGGGGGTCGAAGCCGACGAAGGAGTAGCGGGCGCTCTTCTTGGGCCCTTCGACCGATTCGAGGAGGAAGGCCGGCCCCTCGTCCCGCTCCCGAATCGAGCAAAAGAGCCCGAGGGGGTTCAGGGGGATGCGGGCGGTGCTGGCCCGAACGGGCGGCGCGGCCATGGCCCCGGATGAGAATGTAGATAAAAATACTTTTTTGAACAAAAATGTTCAATCCACGCGCGGGAGGGACCGATTTGCCGGGGGGCTACCCGGCTGCGGGCCCCGCTCCCCCGGCCCCCTTCAAACTCTGCTGAATTTGCTGCTGCAACTCCTCGCCGCGCTTCTTGATGCGCTCCTCCTGTCGCTCCAGGGTCTTGAGCCGGAGGGCGTAGGTCTCCTTCTTCTCCGCGAGGTTCGCCTTGACCTCGTCCCGCTTCGCCTTCACCAGGACGGTCCCGGCCGCCCGGTAGATTGCGTCGTCGGGGCCCACCTTCTCCAGTTCTGCGAGGGCGGACTCGGTCTCCCGGAGGAGGGCGTCCACCTGCCCCTTCTGCATCGCCACCGACTGGGCCTGCTGCTGCAACTGGCGCAACTGCAGGAGTTGGTTCTGGACCTGGGGCGGGAGGGTCGGGACGGCGGCCATGGGCGAACCTGGCAGTGCAACGGGTTAAACTTTCCGCGCCCGGTTCGGCGAGGCAACTGCCGCCGCGTCCGCCGCCACTTCTACGAGCCGCAGCCAGGCGTTCACCTGGCTCCGGAGGCTCGATGGAGTCGCGGCCCTGAGCCGGAGGTCGAGGGCCCCCTTCCGGAGGATGAGGGAGACCCCGGGAGAGGAGCGCACCTCGGGCATCAGGGCGTCGCGGACCAGCGGCGCGTCGGAAACGGACAGAGAAAAGCGTGCAGAGAGCCGCTCTCTCATTCCGCGGCCGCTTTCTCGGCCGCGGGGGCGGCCTTGACGGGGGTCGGCATGTAGCACCCGCCCGCGAAGACCACGCCGCACCTGCGGCAGCGGAAGAGGGCGGTCCCGACCCGCCGGACCGAGACCGCGGTGCACCGGGGACAGGCGGAGCGGGGCCGCATGGCGGCCTCGATGTCGGCCACCGCCTTCCGGGCCTTGCGGCCGTAGCGGGGGCCGAAGCGGGCCGTGGAGCGGGTCTTCTTGAAGCGGGCCATTCGGTGGAGTCGCCTCCAGGGGGTTTAGAGTTGTCGGGGCAGGAGTTTCCTCCGCTCCTTGCCCTTCTCGATTCCCAGTTTCACCATCTCCTCCAGGCGCTCCGGCGAGAGGGAGCCCGTGCCCCCCTTCTGCATGCCGCAGAGGGCCCCGTCCTCCCGGGTCATCACCGTGAGGCGGCTGTCGGCAACGGCCCCCTCATCGAGGCCCGGGTCCACCACGATGTGGCCATGGATGTCAGCCACGGTGACCACGACGGGGGCGTGCTGGACCTCCAAGGGGACGTCCGCGCCGAGGTTGAACTGGGAGCGGGGAACCTTGGCGGTGAGAATGGCGGCGGTGGCCCCGATGCAGGCGGCGTCAATCAGGTTGCCGTCGTCGTCGAGGGCGTGGACGTCGATGAAGAGCATCCAGACCTTGTTCTCCTCGATGAACAGTTTCGCCAAGTCCACGGCCTTGGACTCCCGGACCCCTCGGTCCACCAGGCGGGCCAGTTCAATCGCGTTCTCGTTCGGCGGCCCCGGCTCGAAGATGGGGCTCGCCATCGGGACCAGTTCGGCGTTGGAGATGATGACCCCGCTCGTCGGCGTGTCGGGGAACGGCGTCCCGGGCATCAGTTTCACCCCCACGAGGACCTGGGTGGAGCCGAGGAACACGCGGGCCGAGCCCTGGGCCTTCCGGATGACGCCGGTCTCGATGCGGATGGGGCGGGACTCGTCGAGGGCCCGGCCGTCCGGGCGGGCCTTCTTCTCCAGCAGGCTGTAAATCTGGTCCCGGCGCAGTTCGGTGACGAGGGCGTTCTGGACCTTCCCCGTCGGCATGGCCTACTCCGCCCCCTCCTCCGCCTTCTTGTGCTGGGAGAGGAGGACCTCCCGCATCCTGCCGAGGATGTCCTCGCACCCCTTCCGGGCCATGGCGTAGCCTTGCTGGAACTCCTCGAAGGTCATGTGGCCGTCCATCTGGACGAGGGTCGTGCCCCCGCGCCAGAGGGCCACGGGCATGTCGGCCTGGCCGAAGTTGTCCTCCTTCTGGTTCAGGTCGAGGACCACCGTGTCCTCGATTTTTCCGGCGGCGCAGGCGGCCACGAGCCCCCGCATCGGGATGCCCGCGTCCACGAGGGCGAGGCAGGCGGCGTTGATGCCCGCCGTCCGGGTCCCGGCGTCGGCCTGGAGGACCTCCACGAAGACGTCCACGGCGCTCCGGGGGAAGCGCTCGGTGAGGACGAGCGGCTCGATGGCCTGGCGGGAGACCTTGCTCAACTCCACGGAGCGCCGGTCGGGGCCGGGGCGCTTCCGGTCGTCCACGGAGAATGAGGCCATGTTGTAGCGGTAGCGGACGATGGCCTTGGTCGCCTCCTCCTGGTGGCGGGGGTGGACCTCCCGGGGGCCGTAGACCGCGGCCATGACCTTGTTGTCCCCCTGCTCGTAGTAGCAGGAGCCGTCGGCCCGCTTCAGGACGCCCACCTCCATCTTGATGGGGCGCAGTTCGTCCGCGCGCCGGCCGTCGAGGCGCTTGCCGTTGACGAGGAGGGGTTCGGGCGATTTCAGACCGCTCATGTCGGGGCCCCCTGCTCGCCGGCTACTAAAACCTTGTCCTTTCCGGCCATGGTCACTCCCTCCGCCTTCCGCCCCCGCGGCGCCCCATCCGGCGGGCGGGCCTCTGGGTGATTTCGGACGGGACCTCGAGGTCGTCCCCGGGGGGCCTCCGGCCGCCGCGCTGCGGGCCGCGCCGCCCCTCTCCGTGGAAGCCGCCCTCCCTCGGGGGGCCGCGCTTTCGCTCCTCGGGGCCCTCGGTCAACCCCTCGGTGGAGACGCCGAGAAGGGTGGCGATGCGGTTCGTCAGCCCCGAGGTGTGGGCCTCGGCCTCGATGGTCTTGAGTGTCCGCAGGGCCTCCTCCACCTCCCCATCGGGGCCCCGGACCCACGCCTTGCCGTTGGTGGTGACGACGATGTCGCACTTGTATTTGCGCTTCAGGAGGCGAATCATCGAGCCGCCGCGGCCGATGATGCGCCGGACGCGGGTCGGGTCCACATCCATGACCTGCCCCTCCCGGATGACCGTGAGGTCGGGCTCGTTGAGGATGAGGTCAATCTTCATGTCGGGGGCCACCTTGGCCACCCGGGCGAGAATCAGGTCGCCGGGGCGCAGGTGCTTGTCGAGTTCCCCGCGCTCCACCCGGGCGAAGTGGTCCTCCAGCCGGAGGAAGGCGGGGACGGGCCCGCCGATGTCCACCCGCCACCCCGAGAACTGGACGTCGGTCACGAGGCCGATGACTGTGTCCCCGGGCAGGGGGTAGTAGCGGCCGTTCAGGGGGATGACCCGGACCCCGTCCTTCTCCTCGACGATGCCGTGGTGGAGGGAGTAGACCTTGCCGCCCTCCACGTAGGTCCCCTCGCCGGCGAGGGTCGGGTCCTCGGCCACCAAGTCGCCCGGGAGGACGACCTGCTTCTGGGGACTGATGGAGTCCATCTCCGTGACGCGGTTAAGCGGCGCGCCTCCTCTTCGCGGATAACATCCGGGAGGTCGCGCATATCCTGTCCCCCTATAAAAACTATTGCTTCAGTTCCCGGGCCCGGCGGGAGATACCGGGCAGGACCTCCCCGATTTTCGCGTGGATGACCACCTCGGCCATCCAGTCCTTGTCGGTGGGCTCGGCGTTCACCAGGACCAGGGGCGCCTTCCGCCGGGCCGCCTCCTCGGGGATGGAGGCGGCGGGATAGACCACGAGACTGGAGCCGAGGACCAGCATCATGTCGCAGGAGGCGGCCTCGGCGAAGGCCTGCCGGAGGGCCTCCGCGGGCAGGGGCTCCCCGAAGAGGACCGTGTCGGGCTTCAGGAGCCCCCCGCAGGAGCAGAGGGGCGGGTTCTCCCCCGCCCTCACCCGGGCCACCGTCTCCTCGCGGGGATGCCTCCGGCCGCACTCGAGGCACCCGGCGGTCCGGGTGGTCCCGTGCAGCTCGATGACCCGGGAGCAGCCCGCCTCCTGGTGGAGGCCGTCCACGTTCTGGGTGACGACCGCCCGGAGGAGGCCCGCCCTCTCCAACTCGGCCAGGGCCTGATGGCCCGCATTCGGCTTCGCACCGGAGAGGTTGCGGCTCGCAGCGAACTCCCAGAAGGCCCGCGGGTCGCGCTTGAACGTTTCGATGTGGGCGACCTTCATGGGGTCGAGCGACTTCCAGAGCCCCCGGGGGCCCCGGAAGTCGGGGATGCCCGACTCGGTGGAGATGCCCGCGCCGGTGAATGCGACGGCGTGGCGGGCGTCGGCCAGGAGGCGCGCGGCGGCCTCCATCTCCTGTTCCATCCCGTTCCTGGGTCGAAGGACTCTTATCAAAGATTCGAGGAGAGAGGTGGATGGTCACGATTAACCCCAAGGTGTGCGACCTCTGCGGCGCCTGCGTCTCCATCTGCCCTGTGGACGCGATTGCCCTCCGGACCGGGGCCATCGGCGTCATGGAGAACTGCACGGAGTGCGACATCTGTATCCCCGCCTGCCCGGTCGAGGCCATCTCGCAGGGCCCCCGGGGGCCGGAGCCGGTGCCGGTGCCGAAGGGCGGCCCGGTGGTCAAAATGGAAAGCGACGTGGTGGTCGTGGGCGCGGGGCCGGGGGGCTCCATGGCGGCCCACGGGGCGGCCTCTCGGGGCGCCAACGTGCTGGTGCTGGAGCGGCTGCCGGAAATCGGCTGGCCGGTCCGGTGCGCAGAGGGGGTCTCCCGGGTCGAACTGGAGAAGCACATGTTAGCCGACCCCGCCTGGGTCTCCGCGCACGTCAAGAGCGCCCGAGTCTTCGCCCCCGACGGCAACTACGCCGACATCACGGGGGAGGGCTACGTCCTTGAGCGGAGGCTCTTCGACAAGCACCTTGCCCGGCGAGCGGCGGAGGCGGGGGCGCAGATTCTGACCCGAACCACGGTGGTCGGGATGTCGCGCACTGACGGAAAGTGGAAGGTCCGAGCCGAGGCGCCGGGCCAGACCTTGGAGGTCGAGGCGCCCCTGGTCGTCGGCGCCGACGGGGTGGACGGCCGGGTGGGCCGCTGGGCCGGGATGAGGACCGCCATCAAGGCGCGCGACCTGGAGTCGGCCTTCGAATACTACATGACCAACGTGGAGGTGGACCCAGCAAGAATCGACATCTACCTCGGGAACCAGGTCGCGCCCGGGGGCTACGCCTGGGTCTTCCCGAAGGGCCCCCGCAGCGCCAACATCGGGCTTGGGACGCAGGTGCTGAGGAACCACAGGAACGGCGGCTCCTCGACCCGGTATCTGAACCGGTTCGTCGCGCGCCACTTTCCGAGGGGCCGCATTGACCACCGCATCGTGGGCGGGGTGCCGGTGACCGCCCCCGACCGGAAAGCAATCGCCAGGGGGGTGATGCTGGTCGGGGACGCGGCGCGCCACACCGACCCGCTGACCGGCGGGGGAATCACCAACGCCATGCACGGCGGCGCCTTTGCGGGGCGGGTCGCAGCAGAGGCTGTGGAGACGAAGGACTTCTCGGAGGAGTTTTTGCAGCGCTACGAGGTCGCATGGAGGAAGGAAATCGAGGCAATCAACGCGAGGTATTACCGAATCAAGGAGATGCTCTGTGCCATGGACGACAGGGCCATCAACGCTATTGCGAGGAGATACAAGGGGAGGAAGTTCGGGAATGAGGAGTTTTTGGATAAGATGGTGAAGACGCTGCTTTAGGTCTACTTCGATACAAAATATCGCAGTTGAACCAGTCCATTCCCGTATTTCATCGACTTGGACAATTCCAATCGAATCTCATTTCGAATCCCCTCGAACAAGGGAATTCCCGCGCCCAGGATCACCGGGATGACTGTCAGGATAATCTCCTCCACCAGCCCCGCGTTCATCAAACTCGAAATCACCTCGGAGCCCCCGACCAGCCATATATCCCTGCCCGGCGCGCTCCGCAGGCCCCGGGTGAATCCAGCCAGGTCGGAGACGAACTCTACGCCCTTATCGTTCGGCCTCTTGCGCCGCGTAAAGACGACGACCCGCTTCCCTTTGAAAGGTTCCTCCTCGAACCCCCGGGACTGTTCCCAGGTCTTTCGGCCCATGAGGACCGTGTCAATGGAGTCGTAGAATTCCCGATAGCCGTAGTCCTCGCCTTCCGGGTCCACCGGGGGCAACCAGTCGATGGAGCCGTCTTTCCGGGCGATGAAGCCGTCGAGGCTGGCAGCGATATAGAGCACGACCCTCCGCATGGGCCGGATCAAATTGTCCCGAGATAAATCACTCTCGATTGCTCCCCCATCGCCCCGGCTTCGACCTCCTCCTCGCCCTCCCCGCCTTCGGGGTCGCGTCGCTGCTTTTCCGGCGGAGAAATTAGGATTTCTCGACCTTCGGGAATCCTTCGAAGTATTCAGCTGGTGTTACTTCTTCTCCCACTTGTAGAGGTCCATCACCTGCGCCAGCGTGCTCCCCCTG
>CAZANW010000010.1:0-39592 GCA_964486625.1 uncultured Halobacteria archaeon | reverse complement strand
TTTATGTACGTAGGATCATGTACTGTGTGTCTGTGTGCGTTGAGTTGTGGTTTTGGTTGTGACGGTTGCGTCGACTACCGTGACTGACACGGGGGTGGTCGTCGGGAGCGTCAGATGTGTAGAGTGGACAGTGGGGGGGGGGGCGCCGGCGGTGGGGCCGCTTCCGCCGACGGTTACTGGGGCGGGGGGCGGGGAGGAGAGCGAATAGGTGCGAACGGTGGCGTTGTCGCCAGTGCATTTCGAGGGGTCCGAGTAGACGCAAGAGCAGGTCCTGCTTTGAGCCGTTCCGTTGTACGCAGACCACCCGCTGCACGACCACTGCGCGGCGTTGCCCACGTCAAAGGATGTGCCCAAGGTCGCGTTCACCTGGCCGGAACTGTTGGCCTCGATGGTGACGTTGTATGTGCCGTTCAGGCTCGTTCCGGTGTAGTTCGCGGCGTAGGAGCCCGGCGCCAGGGGCGCCAGTTGAAGCACGTCGGTCTGGCCATCCGGCCTCAGAATCCGGGCCCGGACAAAATCGGCATACGAGGGCGCGTCGGTGGAGTTAGTGATGGAGGCGGAGATGTTGACCTTCTGGCCCGGGGAGCCCAAAGAAGAGTCCGTGAGGCTCTCATTCGTCTGCCAAGTGCTTGTGTTGTTGTTGAAGTAAGTGGTGGTGTTGTAAAATCTCGCCAAGGCGGAGGGGATATGGAGGTGGGGGTAGCGAACGTCGGAGGATGCGATTTGAATTTGACCGGCGGTCTCCGACGAGAAGCGCAAGGGAAAATAGCAATTCCCGAAGGCATCGGAGGCACAGGTGGTGAGGAAATTGTCGATGGCCGTTGTGTTGAGTAAAACCGTCTGTGGAGAGTTGGATTTATTCAGTGGCGTCGGGAAAGACCAAAGCACGGCTCCGGGCTCCCCGGCAATCGTAATGTTGGAGGGAGAGGTAGCCCAATACAAAGTAAAATCGATTACTACTGAGGGCTCAACTCCCGTTCCCCAGTCAAACCCCGCATCACAATAGCCGCAAGATGGACCCATGAGGGCCACTCTATAGGTTTGATTTGCCATCAATGTAACCACGGGTACGTCCGGTAAGTCCGCGGTTAAGAAGGTCTGGGAGTCCCCTTCATAGCATTGGGTAATCTCAGAAACGATGTTTACAACAACACTATTATTCGCAATCCATGAAGTATTGATATCTTGAACGCCATAAGTTAATATTGAGTCCCACACCCATGCTGGCGAGAAGGTCGCATCGAAGCACAAACGAAATCCAATTTTATTGATGCTATGGTTCGTCGGAAGAGAGAAATAGTTGACTGGATAATTTCCGCCAACATATAAGTTAGCGCCCACGTTATTTTGGTTCTCGGAATAGACCAGTTCGGTTATTTGCCTACCGGTGAGTTGCAACGATCCGGACTGAACCTGCGCCGCTTTTGGCAGACTGAGATACGATGTTACGTTCTCACCGGAGTTCAAACTGAAAACCGCCGGAGAAATCGAGGAATGAGCCAATGCGACTTCCGGCAGGCTCATTAAAAACATTAAGCACATGACAAAACGTCCAATCGAAAAACTCTTACTGCGGATACCAGTCAACTTCCCGTGAACCCGCGGAGAACCGGGGGGGGGGCGTTTAGGCGCACGCTGCATCCATACATATACTGCGCCGTCGCACTTTTATCGTTATCGCTCCTCGCGGGCCCCGTCTCCGCAGGGATTGTAGGGGTCCCGACGGGCGAGTTCCTCCGCAAGGAGGTCTCCACCGCCTTCCAGGAGCGTCTCGTTCAGAGCGTCTGCACCGCGTGGGACAACTCCTCGGGGAGCGTCTGCACGAACTGGAGCAACACGACCTACGGAGGAAGAAGCCTAGAACTGGTGGACTCCGATGCGCAAATCGTCGCCGTCGAGAAGCCCTCCCCCTACGAGCCCGCGACCCGCGTAACCCTTCGCGTCACCCTGCGGCCCAACGCGCTGACCTCCCTGGTCGCGGCCCACGTCCCTCCCCAGGACAAGTCCACGGATTTCAACTCGCAGTATCTCTACGAGGGGCGCGCCATCAATGCCACCGAGATGGCGGTGCTGAGAAGCGAGGTGTCGGACCTTCCAGCGGCCGCATCCAAGGGCCAGCTCCTCGCCTCCTCCGTGGCGAGGCTCGACCTCCTGAACTCCTCCTCCGCCACGGCGGACTTCATCATGGAATTGAATGGTGTCGGGTCCCACCGCTCCTCGGCCGCCCTGAAGTTGGGGAGCCGGTCCACCTATTGGACTGTGGACTCCTATGAGAACTTCACGGACGGAACAGTCCTTGATAACGTGAGTGCCACCTCACAGGGTACGGTCGAACTACTGAGGGGGAGGGTCTCCGCCGACGGGAACACCAGCGCCCTCTGCCCTCTGGTACATGGACAATAGCGGGGCCGACTCAAGCGGGAACGGTCACAACCTCAACCTCAGCGGAACCGACGCCTACGTCAGCGAGCAAAGTAGCGTCGGCGGCTATTCCCTCCGCAGTTCGTCCGGGGCGTCGAACTACGCCTATGCGGATGACTCGCCAACATGGCCGAACGGCAGCAACATTACCCTCGAAGCGTGGGTGCGCGCGAATACGACAACCGGCGATCAGGGGATTATTTCAAAATATACGGGCGGGTCGGCTGATTTTTATTTGAAATATACATCCGGAACAATTTATTTTTACATTTTCGCAGGCGGCTCGGGCACGGTCACAAGCAATGGGAGCTTGACTTTGAATACTTGGACTCATGTTGCGGGTGTCTATAACGGCTCGAAAATGTGCATCTTCATTGGCGGGGGGAACGTAGGGTGCGTCGACAAGTCGGGCAGTCTTGTGGACACCAGCAACATCGTCAAAATCGGCAACGACTACACTGGGCAGGACCGGGCGTTCCAAGGCTACATTGACGAAGTCAGAGTTTCCAACACATCCCGCTACACGGCGAACTTCACGCACCCTACTCTGAATAGTGGTTCCATCGCATCCAAAGTCTTCAATAGCAGTCCAGTAGGGGCCAGATGGATAAGCCTCACTGCCATCAACACTACGAATCCGCCAACGACCGACATCAAATACCAAGTCCGGGCATCGGACGCCAGTTTCAACCCCACCGATGCCGCCCCTGGTTGGACCAATGTCACATTGGGTGCCCTCCCCAACGGAGTTGTTGGCAGGTATTTCCAGTGGCGCGCCAACCTCTCCACGACGGACAACACCACATCCCCCGTCCTCGACTCCGTCACCGCCGTCTGGTGCGTGGACCCCGATTGCCCCGGGGGCGGGGCCGCGGCGACCCCCACCAACCTCTCCGTCCGCCTCTCGGGCGAGTTCGACTACAAAGATACCGAGCGCAACTACTGGCTGGTCGCTTTCGTCCGGGACAAGGACACGGGCGCGGCTGTCTCGGGGGCCAACGTCACCATCAGCATCTTCGATGACAAGGGCAACGTCCAAGTGAACAATGCGAGCATGACTGCGGTGAGCAACACGGCGGGGACATTCGTTTACAATGGCACCATGGACGCCCTCAACATCCCCGCCGCGAGGTCCGCCGCCTACATCGCCGACGTGACGGCCCGCCTCGGCGGGAACTCCTCGACCGACGCCATGGTATTCCATGTGGACCCCCTGCCGCCGGAACCGGTCCCCTCCTGGGTGATATACGGGGGCCTGGCCGCCGCCATCGCATTTCTCGCCCTGCGACAGCGCCGCCCCCGCCGATAGCGCATCCCACCGCGAGATTGATAAGCGCGGCCCCTCCCCACGCTCGATGGCTCCCGCGGCCCCGAAACCCGCTCCGGCCAAGAAGGTCGCCGCCCCCGCTGGCGAGCACCCCGTCCTGGAGTTGATGCTCCGCCGCGGCTTCCTGTGGCCCTCCTGCGAGCCCTACGGCGGATTCTCCGGCGTCTACGACTACGGGCCCCTCGGGGCGCCCCTGAAGCGCAACCTGGAGCGCCTCTGGCGGGAGTTCTACGCCCGGGAGGGGTTCTTCGAGGTGGAGACCGGCCTCCTCGCCCCCGAGGAGGTGTTCCGGGCGTCGGGGCACCTGAGCCATTTCTCGGACGCCATGGCGGAGTGCCCGAAGTGCAGCGGGGCGTTCCGGGCGGACCACCTGAAGACCCCCGGCAAGTGCCCCGACTGCGGCGGCCCCCTGGAGGAACCGCGGCCCTTCCTCCTGATGATGGAGACCCGCGTGGGGACCGGCCGCAAGGCCTACCTCCGGCCCGAGACCGCCCAGGGAATCTACCTCTGCTTCAAGCGGCTCGTCAAGCACGGCCGGGACCGCCTCCCGGTCGGGGCGTTCCAGGTCGGGAAGTCCTTCCGCAACGAGATTTCGCCGCGCCAGGGGCCGGTCCGCCTCCGGGAGTTCACCATGGGAGAGGTGGAGCTCTTCGTCCACCCGGAGGGGAAGGCGAAGCACCCGCGCTTCCAGGAGGTGGCGGGCCTCCGGGCCCGCATGGTCCCCGCGGACGGGAAGGAGGTCGTCCTCTCCTTCGGCGACGCCGTGGCCCGGAAAATCATCCTCCACGAGACCCTCGCCTACCACGCGGCCCGCATCCAGGAGTTCCTCATCTCGGCGGGCATCCCGGCCGACCGGCTCCGCCTCCGGCAACACCGGAGGGACGAACTCGCCCACTACGCCCTCGACTGCTGGGATGCCGAGGTCCGGACCGAGGCCTACGGCTGGGTGGAACTGGTGGGGCTCGCGGACCGGAGCGACTTCGACCTCCGGCAGCACTCGGTCCACAGCGGCGAGGCGCTGACGTTCTTCGTCCCCCACCCGGCGCCGGTGAAAAAACGGAGGACGGTGGTGAAGGTGAAGGACCCCGGGTCCATGGGGCGGCGGTTCAAGGAGCGGTTCCCCCTGGTTCAGCGCGCCCTGGAGGACCTCGCCCGGACCCGCCCCGCCGAACTGAAGAAGGACCCCGTCCGGCTCCGCATCGGCAACGACGAGGTCGAAATCCCGCGGGAGTCGGTCCAGGTCGCGGAGGCCGAGGTGGAGGAGGCGGGCGTGGAGGTGACGCCCCACGTGATTGAGCCCTCCTTCGGCTTCGACCGGCTCCTCTACGCCCTCCTCGAATCGGCCTACGCCGAGGACACGGTGGAGGGGGAGGTCCGGAAGCGGCTCCGGCTGCGGCCCCGGGTGGCCCCGGTGCTGGTGGCCGTCTTCCCGCTCCTGGGAAACCACGACGGCCTCGTGGCGCGGGCGCAGGAGATTCACCAGGGCCTCGTGGGCGCGGGGCTCGCCGCCGACTACGACGACTCGGGGACCGTGGGGCGGCGCTACCGGAGGTTCGACGAGGCCGGGACCCCTTTCTGCGTCACGGTGGACCACCGGAGCCTGGAGGACGGGACCGTCACGGTCCGGGACCGGGACACCACCGAGCAGGTCAGGGTCGGGATGGACGAACTGGAGAAGTGGCTGAGAACGAGGGTTGGCTGACTGGCCTGCACGCCCCCGACCCACCCATGGCAATTCACGCCGGAGGAGGCGCTGAACTACCCCGCCGCGGATAGACAGGGGCTATCGTTTCATATCACTTCTCTGAACCTTTTTCGCCCGCGCGAGCACCGAGCGCGGGCTGGTAGAGGCTCTTGACGAACTCGATGAGGGAGGCGCTCTCGGCGAGGCGGGTCTCGACGCATTTCCGGAGGACGGCCGGGTCGGCGGGGCGGTAGACGACGCGCCGCCCCCCGCGGGCCTGCTTCAGGATGCCCTGCTTCACCAGCCGGGCGAGGGCCGGATAGACCCGCCCCGGGCTGAAGCGAACCCCGGAGTCCCGGTGGATGTTGTCCATGAGGTCCTGGCCGGTCTGGGGCTCCCGCATCAGGTAGGCCAGGAGGACGGTCTCCAGTTGGACCTGGCTGAGGGTCTTCACCGCAATCTCCGAGAGCGGCTTTTTGGGACGCGGACCTCCGTCCCGGGGGGCTTCCAGAGGCGGTCGATGCTGCTCGGCCATCCGGTATCAACTTCCGTTACCGTGCCTTCCCGTAAGAATACGTTTCCCAGGAATCACGTCCAAGAATCAAATTCTGATTCCATATTATTCCCGGACTTACGGGCCCTTCGGCCACGTCACCATCTTCAGCCCCGGCAGGGCCTTGCCGTAGCGCTTCCTGACCTCCGCCGGCCACCGGTCCGCGTCGAGCCCTCTCTGCGCCAGGAAACCGGCCATCCAGCGGGTGAGGCCGAACCCTCCGCAGCCGGTCCAGATTTCCCTGTCCCGGGCCTCCTTGATATGGAAGGCGTCCACATACTTCGTCCGGGCCGATGTGTAGGCTCCAATTTCGAGCCACTCCGCCTTGTCGCGGGGGCCGCGGTAGGGGAGCCACACCTCCAGGTCCTTCGTGGGAATCGCCCTGCTCTCCGAGATGTCCACCGTGTCCCTGGCGTCGGGCGCGGCGTAGAAGGGGGCGCCGACCACCAGCCGCGACTCCAGGTCGAGGGTCTTCTCGGCGAGGCCGTAGGCCCTCTCCGCGACGGCGTCCCGGGCCTCCACGACCTGCTCCGGCGTCCCGAGCCAGACCGACTCCATCCTCCAGAACTCGGTGGTCCGGACCAGCCCCTCGACGCCGCCCCCTTCGGAGCGGTAGGTCCAGCCCGAGGCGTCGAACATCTTGACCGGCAGGTCCTCCAGCCGGACCCGCTCCTTCGAGAACAGCTGGTAGAAGGGCTCGCACTGGGCGGGGGCGAGGACATACTCCGGCTCGGGGAGGAGGTCGCGCAGGATGTCCCGCCGTATCTCCTTCTTCAGTTTCGCCGCCTCCTTGAACTCCTTGAACTTCTCGGGCTCCCGCGGGGGCGACGCCGCGTAGAACATCCCCTCGGGGAGGTGCTCGAAGTATCCCGGCATCTTCGCCATCACCTCGATGGAGATGAGTTTCGGGAACATCGCCTCCTGGAATCCCAGCGGCTCCAGGACCTTCTCCACGACCAGGTCCTTCAGGATGTAGAGGAGGCGCGCCGCGGGGGGCAGGAGGGTCCACTGGGCCCGGCCCGGGAAGCGCTTCAGCCAGCCGCGCGCCTCGCAGGCGGCGGCGACCTCTTGGGAGAAGAGGGGTTGCTTGGGCTCCGAGGTCTTGAGAACGTGGCCGTAAAGAACGCCCTCTGGTGGCACGACCACTGGAGGAGGCTTCTGGGCTTTGAGGAATCGGTCAATGTAACCCGGAGATAGTTCGCTTTCCGTGAGGTTTTGGAATAGAGCGAGATTCGCCTCACCCTTCTGGCCGGAGAAGGAGGCTGCTTTTACGATAGGGTCCATGTCGGCCCAACAGTCCGCGATGTATCGGTCGGTAATTCCTTCTGTTAATGGAAACGCCACGCGAAGGGCTTTCAATTCACGGATTCCGACTTTGTGGCTCCTACCCAAGACTTTCGCGAGGTGGTTCTTCAACTGTAAAAAGGCATGATGGACAGGGGGGGTTCCGCCGCTTCGTAACTCAAGACGGATGCTAGCTCCATCCAGAGTGTGGGTGACGATGTGCGCCCCTGCCGGAAGCGGAGCCTGAGAGCGGAATTTGAGTTCAATTTCCTCAAGGGTTTTCTTCAAAGTGGCACGGGCATCCTCGGCCGAGCGGCTGAGTGCCAAAATCCCTTCCAGGCGAGCTTCCATCGCCCCGGATAGGAAGGGGGTGGTTAAAAACCACCCCGGTTTTATAGTCGGAAGCCGCCCATTCCCCCACCATGGACGACGAGGTCCTGGCCCACCTCAAGGTCGGCCCCAAGACCGCCGACGAACTGGTGAAGTTGGTGGACGTGAGCCGGAAGACCCTCTACAAGCGGATGCGGGACCTCGCGGAGGCGAAGAAGGTCCTCCTCTTCCCGCTCTACGCGAACGGCCACTGGGTCAGCCTCTACGCCCTCCCCCACCACCGGGAGCTCGCGGTGGCCATCTCGGGCTACGTCCCCGCCGACCGGGGGGTCCAAGGGCTCGAGAGCCGCCTCGGGGGGGCCCTGGAGGCCCTGCGGCTCAAGTTGTGCCGGAGCCCCGACGTGGACGAACTTGCCCTCGAACTGGGGGAGAACCCCGAAGACCGGTCGGTCCGGGACGCCATCTACCGGGTCGCCTCCAAGATGAACTGGCGCCCGCCGAGCCCCGAGGAGCGGAAGCGGGGGGACCGGGAGAGGGAACTCGTCCTCCAGTTGGCGGCGTGGATGCGCAAGGGGCACCTGGAGAGCCTCAAGGGGCGGCCCGAGGCGATGGTGAGGAAGGCGCGGGCCTACCTCGAAAAATTCCCGGACGCGGTGCCGAACCTCTGAGCGCGTGCCCTAGTGCGGAGGGGCGGCGGGCTTCGAGGCGGGCCGCTCCAGGATGTTCCCCAGCCGCGCCTCCGCGACCCACGCCTTGATTTTCTCCAGGAAGCCCTGCTTCTTCCAGCCGATGAGGGCGACCTGCAGGACGTCCTCGATGTGCTCCGCCGGGATGATTTCCACCTTGTCCTTGTAGGCGCTCTCGATGAGGACGTCCCCGAGGTTCGCCTTGGGGACGAGGACCCTCTTGATGCCGGCGTTGGCCGCGGCCTCCACCTTGTAGGTGACGCCGCCCACGGGCAGGACGTCGCCCCGGACCGAGAGGGAGCCGGTCATCGCCACCGACTGGTCCACCGGGATTCCCTCCAGGGCCGAGATGACCGCGGTGGCGATGGCGATGGAGGCCGAGTCGCCCTCGACGCCCTCGTGGGTCCCGACGAACTGGATGTGGATGTCCTTGGCCGTGAGGTCCTGGCCGGTGACCCGCTTGAAGATGGCCGAGACGTTCTGGACCGACTCCTGGGCAATCTCCTGGAGGCGGCCGGTGGCAATCACGCGCCCCTCCTCCTTGGACTGGGCGGGGGTCACCTCGGCCATGATGGGGGTCACGACCCCCGCGTTCTCGCCGATGACCGCGAGGCCGTTCACCCGGCCCACCTCGGGCCCCACGTTGCGAATCTGGTAATACTCCTTCTTCCGCTCCAAGAACTGGTCGGCCAGTTGCTGCTCCACCGACTTGGCCATCTTCTTGGCGGAGAGGACGTGCTTCGCCGTGGTCAGCGGGGCGCCCTCGGCGCGGGCGATATCGCCGGCGACGCGGACCAAGCCCCCGAGGTCGCGCAGAATCAGCGTCAGGTGGCCTTTCCGGCCCGCCCGCCGCCGGGCCTCCCGGATGACCTCGCCCACGGCCTCCCGGTCGAAGTGGGGGACCTTCCCGTCCTTGGAGACCTCCTGGGCCACGAAGCGGACCAGTTTCCTGCGGTTCTCGGGAGTGTCCTCCATGGTGTCCTTCATGTAGACCTCGTAGCCGTAGCCCTTGATGCGGCTCCGGAGGGCGGGGTGCATGCCGCGCATGGCATCGAGGTTCCCCGCGGCGACCATGACAAAGTCGCAGGGGACCGGGTCGGTCTTCACCATCGCCCCCGAGGAGCGCTCCGACTGGCCGGTGATGGGGAACTCCTTCTCCTGGAGGGCGGTCAGGAGGTTCTGCTGGGATTCGATGCGCAGCGTGTTGATTTCGTCGATGAAGAGCACCCCCCGGTGGGCCTTGTGGATGGCACCCCCCTCGACCCGCTCGTGGGCGGGGGTCTCCAAGCCGCCGCTCTGGAAGGGGTCGTGGCGGACGTCCCCGAGGAGGGCCCCGGCGTGGGCCCCCGTGGCGTCCACGTAGGGGCACGACTCCTTGCCCGCGTTGCCCACCAGGAGTTTCGGGACCCGGACGGTCTCCTTGGGCAAAACCGTCCGCATTGCCATGAAGAAGAGGGACGCGGCGACGAGCCCGAGGAAGAGCCCGAGGATTCCCGCCGACAGGAAGCCGAGGAGTGGGAACATGATGATGAGCATGAGGAGCATGGT
Organism: uncultured Halobacteria archaeon; assembly: GCA_964486625.1. Lineage (GTDB taxonomy): Archaea > Halobacteriota > Syntropharchaeia > JACQPP01 > JACQPP01 > JAWCQZ01. The sequence goes on along the minus strand of CAZANW010000010.1, from coordinate 29,759 downwards.
CTGCCGGGCCTGCATCCGCTCCCGCGCCTCGGCCTTGGCCGCCTCGACAATCTCCTTGCCCCGGCCCGCGGGAACCACCTTGATTTTGGGGTTGTTGGCGTCGTCCGGGTTGAAGTAGACCAAGAGGTCCTGGAGTTCCTCCTTGGGGAGGAGTTCCGCCATGGCCCGCGCCAGCATGGACTTCCCGGTCCCCGGGGTGCCGATGAGGAGGGCGTGGCGCCGCTGGACGGCCGCCTTCTTGATGACCTCGGTCCCGTGCTCCTGGCCGATGACCTGGTCGATCAGCCGCTTGGGAACCTCGATTTGCTTCGTGTTCTCGAACTCGAGGCCGCCCAAGAAGTCGTCGCCATCGGCCTCTTCCGGGGGAGCCTGCGCCATCCTGACCATTCTCTTTCCGTTAAACGGGTATTAAAGGTGACCCCGTTCGCGAAGTATGTATTTCCGGGAACCCGACCGGTTGGGGTGGGACGGGCGCGAGGGGATTCGAACCCCCGGTCTCCAGCTTAGAAGGCTGGCGCCTTGGTCCGGGCTTGGCTACGCGCCCACAGAGAGGTCTCACTGCCGGCGGCGAAAAACTATCTGATTTTGCCCGCGCTCGCCAGAATCGTGTAGAGCGGGCTCTGAATCTCGATGCCGTGGTCGGTGATTGAGTAAGCCCGCATATCCCGGCTGTGCTTGATCCACCGCATCTTCTTGACCTGGATGATGTAGAGGAAGAGGGAGAAGTCCGCGGGCTGGTAGTGACGGAGGAGGACAAGGCCGTCGGAGGCATATTCCGCCATGCCGTATTTCGAGCGCATCTGGCTCTCGTCGCTCTCGGCCGAGAAGATGGCCGTGCCGCCCATGTTCTTGATGATGCGGCGGAGGTAGAGCATCCGGGCCCGCCGCTCGGTGTCGGTCTTGCAGAGGTCGTCGTACTCGGTGATGGAGTCCAGGGCGATGATTTCCGCCCCCGACTCCTGGAGGATGCGCGGGAGCGTGTCGAGGTAGTCGGAGGTGATTTTGCTCCCGGCCTCGATTTCCACAATCTCCACGTGGCGGAGGTCCAACTGGCCCGATTCGATGTAGGGCCGGAAGTTCCAGCCGAAGGAGAGGGCGTTGGTGACGACCGACTCCTCGTCGTCCGAAGCGCTGATGTAAAGGCACCGCCTGCCCTGGCGGAGGTGGTGGTAGATGAACTGGAGGGCGAAGATGGTCTTCCCGGCGCCCGTGGGGCCGGAGACCACAATCACGTGGCCGGGCAGGATGCCGCCCCCGAGCATCTCGTCGAGGCCCGCGGTGCCGGTGGAGACGCGCTCCCCCTGGAGCCCCGCCGCCTGGAGGCTCCGGTCGGTCTTCTGGAGGGCCATGGTTGGGGTGGGGACCCGGTGCTATTAAGCCTTCCCGGACCCGCTTCGGGTTTGTGTCCACCGGCCAAAAACGCATCGCCGTCGGAGGGACCTTCGACCCGGTCCACCGGGGGCACGAGGCGCTCTTCCGCAGGGCGTTCGCCCTGGCCGGCCCCCGGGGGGAGGTCCACGTGGGTCTCACCTCCGACCGCATGGCGGGGCGCAAGGCGCGGCCCGTCCGGACCTACGGGGAGCGGAGGCGCGACCTGGAGGCCCTCCTCAGAAATCGGTTTCCGAAACGGAGGTTCCGCACCAGGAAACTGGTCCACCCCTGGGGCGCGGCCGCCCGGGAGCCCTACGACGCCCTCGTCGTCTCCCCCGAGACCGCGCCGGCGGCCCGGGAACTGAACCGGGGGCGGTGCGAGCGGGGACTGAAGCCTCTGAGAGTCGTGGTGGTCCCTCACGTGCTGGCGGAGGACGGGGGGGTCCTCTCCTCGACGCGGATTGTCCGCGGAGAGGTGGACCGGCGGGGGCGCGTGGTGCGCTAAGCTGGCATCAACCCGAGCCGCTCGCCCAGCCCCAGCATGAGGTTCATGTTCTGGACCGCCTGGGAGGCCCCGCCCTTCCCGAGGTTGTCCAGCACCGAGAGCAGCAGCAGCCGCTTCTTGTCCTTGAAGAGGGAGACCTTGCAGTCGTTGGTCCCGTTCACGCCCTTCACCGAGATGGCCACCGGCTCCCGCGGCGAATCGACGAACCGGGTGAAGGGCTCCTTGGCGTAGGCGCGGGCATACTCCTCCTTCAACGCCGCTTCGTCCAACTCCTTCTTCGGGAAGACCGTCACAGTGGCGTGGATGCCCTGGAGCAGCGGGACAAGGTGGGGAGTGAAGTGGATGGTTGCCTCCTCTCCCGCGAACTCCGCGAGGTTCCACTCCATCTCGGGGATGTGACGGTGACCCGTCACCGAGTAGGCGACCATGTCCTCCCCCGACCTCACCCGGGCGACGTAGGGACGCTCGGCCGCCTTGGTGGGCTCGGCGTTCGGGTCCCCCGCGCCGGTGGTCCCGGAGAGGGCGTCCACGACCACGCGGTCGGCGTCGATGGAGCCGAGGAATTTCTTGAGCGGGGCCAGGGCGAGGAGCGTCGCCGTCGCGTAGCAGCCCGGGTTGGCGACGTAGCGCGCTTTCCGGATGCGCTCCCGGAAGAGTTCCGGCAGGCCGTAGGCGCGCTCCTCGTAGAGGCCGTCGTCGGAGGGGAACGGGTAGTATTTCTCATCCACCTTGCGGTCGGCGATGCGATACTTGCCGCCCAGGGTGATGACCTTCGTGCCGCTCTCGACCTTCGCCGGGATGTCGCTCCACCAGGGGCCGTCGGGGAGCGAGTAGAAGACCACGTCGGCGTCCGGAATCTTCTCCGGACTCCCGAAGGTGATGGAGGCCCCCCGCTTGCCCGACCACGGAAAGACCTCGGAGAACCTCTTGCCGGTGAAGCGCCGGGAGAGGGGCTTGAGGTCGGAAACCTCCGGGTGTTCGAGGAGGTGGCGGAGCAGCCGCTCGCCCATGAAGCCGGAAGCGCCGGCGACGGCGACGGAGAGACCCTTGGCCATGGGGGAGGAGAGGCCTTCGCGGGGCTTAACTTTGCTGCGCACTATGGGGAGGAATCCTCCCATCAAAATCGATATCTGCCGGCCAATTCCTCACCGGGAATCCCCCACACCCCGCAAACTTCGTTTACAGATTTTGGAAAATCCCTTTTAAGACGTCCCGCCTTATGCCCCGTTGAGAGGTGGCAGGACATCTGCCACGGATTGCTCCCTCCTCCCTCCGGGCGGCCACCTCTCCTCCTTCTCACAACTCCTGAAAAAAATGACGAGAGAATTTGGAGAGCCCTCGGAAAAGCAGTTTAAGTTCATCCGGCGCTATGCGCGGTTGAGAGGTGGCACGGAAACTGCCACTCATCTTGCTTCCCTCCTCCCTCCCCAGGGTGGCTCCACCTCTCATCCCTCTCTCACTTGCCTTGCAGGTGTTTCCCCAGCACCCGCTCCAGCCCCGGCGGCGTGGCGAACCCGTTCGTGCTGTTCCTCTCGGCGAACTTCCGCAGGAAATCCTCCTGGCTGTCGGTCGCGGGAACTATCTTCCCGGGCGCCTCCCGCCCCGCCACCCCCCACAGGCTGTTCCGGGTGCCCCCCGCATACTTCGCGGTCCAGAGGGCCCACGACCAGCCCCGCCCCTCCACCTCCCCGAGCAGGCCGTCCAGGCAGGCCTCCAGGTCGCCGTTGAGGGGCCCGGCGACCGCCGAGCCGTCCACGCCGATGCAGTTGACCTCGCCCGCGAAAATGGGGATTTGCCAACGCTTCTGGGCCTCGCTCCACGGGGGGAGGCCGAACCACTTCATCCAGAGCAGGCCGATGGCCGGGAAGAGGCCCCGGACGGTGGCGTAGGGGTGGTAGGAGTAGGAGATGTTCCGCCAGCCCATCGCCCCCGGGTCGGGCAACTGCTCGGGGCCCCCGATGGGGAAAGAGGGCTCCAGGAAGAGGATGCGGCCGGGGTCCGCGTCGCGAACGGCCCGGTAGAGCCGGTCGTAGAGCCGGACCAGGGCCTCCGTGGAGGGGGCCGCGATGGGTTCGTTCAGGATGTCGAAGCCCGCCACCTCGGGCCGGTCGCGGTAGCGGAGGGCCACGGCCCGCCAGAGGGCCTCGGTCCGGTTCACGTAGGCTTCGTCGGACCAGAGGCGCCCCTCGTCGAGGTCGGCGCCGGTCTGACCCCCGGGGGCCCGGTGGAGGTCGAGGACGCAGTAGAGCCCCAGGTCGCGGCACCACCCCACGACGCGGTCGAGGAGCCTCCAGCCGCTCGCCTTGTAGTCGTAGGGCCCTTCCTCCAGGATGCGGTAGGAAAAGGGGACCCGGAGCGCGTTGAAGCCCAAGTCCCGGGCCCGCCGGATGTCGCCCTCGGAAACCCAGTGCTCCCGGTAGGCCTCCAGGAGGGCATCCCGCCCTTCGACCCCGAAGCGTGACGTCAGGGTGTCGTAGAGGGGCGTCTCGTTCAGGGGCCCGGAACCCGTCCAGTCCATCCCGGAAATCCAGGGCTCAATCATCAGCCAGGAGCCGAGGTTCAGCGCCCTCAGTTGGACCGTCCGCCCCTGGTCGTCCGCGAAGCGGGTCCCGTCCACCTTCAGCGGGGGAAGGGGGGAGGCCGAGGCCGCGAGGGGAACGAGAATCAGGACGGCAATCCACTTCATGGCGGAAGCACCCGCCCCGCCACGGCTCCGGCTGCGGCCCCGACCAGGGCGCCCAAGGGGGCCGACCACGGGTCGAGGAGCACCGCGAAGCCCAGCGCCCACCAGCCGGTGGCCCCGAGGGCCCCGCGGAGGAGGCGGGGCTTGACCCGCCGTAGCCCGAGGAGCAGGAGACCGGCGGGCAGGCCGGCCGTGGCAAAGACCGCCATCGGGACCAGGTAGACCCAGGCGGGCAGGGTGGCGGTGAGCGGGCCGGCCAGGAGGAATGGGACCGCCCCGAGGCCGATGAGCGCGCCGGAGGCGGCCCCGGCCGCCATGCAGCGGAGGGCGGCGGAGTGCTTCAAGACGCTATCCGTCGGGAACGAACCCGAGGACCGCCCCATCCCCCCGCGGGACCTGGACCGCCTTGACCTTCATCCCCGCCGTGACCTTCTCCGGCTCCACCTTCAGGAGCCCGAAGACGCGGGCCCCCTCCTGCAGTTCGACGACCCCGACGCCGTAGGATTTCCACTCGGCGTGGCTCGCGGGGGGGACGCGGACGTAGGTCCACGTCACCACCTTGCCCTTCCCGCTCAGGGGCACGGCCTGCAGTCTCGGCGACTGGCAGGAGAGGCAGGCCCCCCGGGGGACCCCGCTGTAGGCCCCGCACTGCTGGCACTTGAGGCCCATCAACTGCCCGCCCTTGAGGCCCTCGACGAACTTCGCGTTGGGCAGGGGGAACTCGGTCATCGCTTGAAGATGTGGACCACGGCGGTCCCGCCGGAGCCACCCACGTTGTGGGTCATGCCGACTTCGGCCCCCTTCACCTGGTTCGTCGATTTGCCCCGCAACTGGTTCACAATCTCCGCGGCCTGCGCTACCCCGGTGGCCCCGATGGGGTGGCCCTTCGACTTGAGGCCGCCGCTCGGGTTCGTGGGGATGCGCCCGCCCACGTAGGTCTCGCCCTGCATGGCCGAGGGGCCCCCCTTGCCCGCCGGGTAGAACCCGAGTCCCTCCAGGGCCGCAATCTCGGCAATCGTGAAGCAGTCGTGGACCTCGACCACATCGATGTCCTTCGGCTCCGCCTTCGCCTGCCGGTAGGCCTGCTGGGCCGCCCACTCGGTCGAGCGGATGCGGGACGGGTCGGGCCGGTCGGCGATGTCGAGCGCCTCGGTCGCTTGGCCCGAGCCCACAATCCAGACCGGCGCATCATACTCCTTCGCCACGTTCTCCGAGACCACGAGGAGGGCCGCCGCGCCGTCGGAGAAGGGGCAGCAGTCGTAGAGGCGCAGGGGGTCGGCCACCGGCGCGCTCTTCATCGCGTCCTCGATGGAGATTTCCTTCTGGATTTGCGCCTTCGGGTTCTTCGCCCCGTGCTTGTGGTTCTTCACCGCCACGTGGCCGAGGTGCTCCAGGGTGGTCCCGTGCTTCAGCATGTGGGCCCGCGCCACCAGCGCGTAGTGGCCGGGGAAGGTGATGCCCGCCGCCGACTCGTAGTAGGCGTCGCCGGCGGTGGCGAAGAACTCGGTGTTCTCGGCGGTGGACTTCTGGAGGACCCTCTCGGTCCCAGTGACAAGGGCCACGTCGTGGTATCCCGCCGCGATGTCCCGGAACGCCATCCGCAGCGCCGTTCCACCGGAGGCGCAGGCGTTCTCGACGCGGACCGCCGGGACGCCCGGGACGCCGAGGGCCGACGCGGCCATCGGGCCCATGTGGGCCTGCCGCTCGGTCAGTTCGCCGATGAAGTTGCCGACGTAGATGGCCTGGAGGTCCTTCGGGCTCATCTCCGCCTCCATGAGGGCGTCGAGGCTCGCCTCGGCCAGCAGTTCCATCTCGGTCTTCGGGCTCCGGCCGAACTTGGTGACTCCCGCGCCGACCACGGCCACCCGTCGCATCGAGGGACTTGGGAGAGGGGGGGTTTAAAAAGCCCCCTCTATCGGGCCAGTGCGACTGCCGCCGCAGCCCCGGCCAGCGACGCCAGGAAGTTCACCGCGTGGTTCGACATCCGCCACTTCTTCTCTACGGTGGCCCCGAGGAGGCTGTCGGCGTGGGTCCCGAGGAAACCGCCGACCACGGGCGCGAGGAGCCCCGCGGGCGTGGCGACCCCGAGGAGGAGCGCCAGGAGCCCCATGCCCAGCGAGGTCCCGAGGGCCGCCGCCTCGCCGAGGAGGGAGACCGCCCCGCTCGTCCCGGGGGGGACCTGCCGGAGGGTGGTGATGAGGCGGGGGTGCTTCTTCTGGGTGATTCCCACCTCCGTGGCGACCGTGTCGGCGGTCACCGTGGCGATGGAGCCGAAATAGGCGGCGTCGAAGGGGCGGCCCCAGAGGGAGGCTGCCACCGCCATCGCCAGGGGCCCGAGGCTGTTCCCCAGGACGTTCCGGAAGTCGCGCCGCTTCTGGGCGAGGCCGAGGGAGGCCTTGACCCCGTGGCGGAACCGGGTGAAGGCGGAGCCGAGGGCGAAGAAGGCGAGGAGGAGGGCGAACCACCGGAGGCCCGCCCCGGGGGCGGCATTGTCGGCGAAGACAATGACAAGGAGGCCCACCAGGGCGCCCGCCACCATGCCGGTGTCGTCAATCAGGTCGCTCCGCCGCGCCCCCCAGCCCAGCCCCAGCGCGATGGCGAGGGCCCAGAGGGTCGTGAGGGGAGGCGCGGGGAAGTGGAAGAGGGCGAGGAGCCACATGGAGAACCCGGCGAGGAGGAGCGAGGAGGGCCCGGAGCGGGGCTCGGGAACGGTGGAGAACGCCAGGTGGGCGACCAGAGCCCCCGCCAGGGCCACCAAAAGGTCGGCCTCCCACGGGTTCGGGCCGAGAAGCAGGGCGGCCATGGCGGGCAGGGCGGCCGCGGCGAGGGAGGGGAGGATGGGGAGTTTCCAGTTGGGGACCAAGGAGACCCAGAGGGCCGCGAGGACCACGCCGACGGAGGGACCCTCGAATCCCGCGGACCGGAGGAGAGAGAGGGCGGCGAGAGGGGCCAACGCCAAACCGTAACCCCGGAACGACATGGATGGGAGTGATGCGGGGTGGGGGATTATAGCCTATTTCCGGGAACCGGGCTCATTCCCCCTTGAACTTCGGCTCCCGCTTCTGGAGGAAGGCCGAGACCCCCTCCCGGAAGTCCCCGCTCTCCCCGAGTTCCACCTGCCCCTCGAACTCCGCCTGGAGCCGCGCCTCGAAGAGGGGCCTCTCGGGCCGCAGGAGGGCCATCTTCATCTTCCCGAGGGCGCGGGTCGGTCCGCGGGCCAACCGCTCCGCCAGGGCCCGGGCCTCCTTCTCCAAATCCCCGTCCTCCACGACGCGGTGCACGACACCGAGGCGCAGGGCCTCGTCGGCGGAGAAGAGCTCCCCGGTGAACATCAGTTCGAGGGCCTTGGCCGGCCCCACGACCCGGGGCAGCAGGTAGGTCCCGCCCAGGTCGGGCATGAGGCCGACGCGGACGAAGGCCATGCCGAACCGGGCCCGCCGGGCCGCGACGCGCAGGTCGCAGGCGAGGGCGAGGCTCAGCCCGCCGCCCACCGCATCGCCGTTGATGGAGGCGATGATGGGCTTCGGGATGTCCCAGAACTTGAGGACGGGCTCGCTGAAGTGCCGGACGATGTCCTTCTCCATCTTCCTCCGCCCCGCCACAATCTCCCCCATCTCCTTCACGTCGCCGCCGGAGCAGAAGGAGGCCCCCGCGCCCGTGACCACCACGCACCGGACCTCGGGGTCCGCGTCGAGCGCCCCGACGGCCGAAACGAGTTCGCTCGCCATCCGGGAGTTGATGGCGTTTCTCCGCTCGGGGCGGTGCAGGGTGATGGTGGCGACCCCGTCCGTGACCTCCATTTTCAGGGCTTCGAGCTCCACGACGGGGGGTGGAGCCGGGGGCTTTTCAATCTGCCGAACTTGTTGCCGCCCCCCTCGCGCTCCCCATGCCCCGTCGCGCGGGGCCTCTGTCCCGCGCGCCGAAGGCACGCGTGGCAGTCAAAGGCGCAGGCCCAGCGCGGTCCTCTCCTGTATCGTCCGCGTCCCGTCGGCAACGAGCCCCGGTGGCCAGCAAGCGTTGATAACCCCGGGCCCGTTGGAATCGGGATGGTCGATTTCTCCCTCCCCCCGAATCTGGAAGACCTCCAGCGGCGCACCCGGGCCTTCGCCTCCGAGCAGATGCGGCCCCGGGCCCGGGAGTATGACGAGAGGGAGCACGCAGTCCCCCGCGAATTTTTGGAGGAGGCGCGCAGGCAAAGGATTCACCGCCCCGAGCCCGGGGTGGGCCTCTCCGCCCTGGAGGCGGCGGTCTTCGCCGAGGAGTTGGCCTGGGGCGACCCGGGGCTCCTGAGGACCCTGCCGGGAACCGGCCTCGCCGGGGTCGCCATCAACGTCGGCGCGACCCCCGCCCAGCGGGAGAAGTTCCTCGCCCCCTTCAAGGGCGAGGCGTGGGGCTGCATGGCGATGACCGAGCCCGGCGCGGGCTCCGACACCTCCGCCATCCGGACCAGCGCGCGCCGGGAGGGCGATGCGTGGGTCCTCAACGGCGAGAAGGTTTTCGCCAGCAACGCCGACCTCGCCCTCGACCGGGGGGTCATCGTGGCGTGGGCGAAAATCCTGCCTCCGGGGGCGAGGTCCATCGACGAGGTGGAGGGACACATGGCGATGGCGGCCTTCGTGGTTCCCGCGGGGACCCCGGGTGCCCGGGTCGCCAAGCTGGAGAGGAAGATGGGGCTCAAGGCAGCCCACACCGCGGTCCTGGTCCTGGAGGAGTGCCGGATTCCCGCGGAGAACCGCCTCGGCGGCGACGGCGAGGAGGCCGGCTTCGGGAAGGCGATGGCGACCTTCAACGCCAACCGGCCCGTCGTCGTCTCCGCGGGCCTCGGCTCGGTCCGGGCGGCTATCGAACTGCTCCGGCAGCACATCCGGCCCCGCTACGGCCTCTCGCCCGGCAAACTCGGCGCCGCCGAACGCGACCTGGCCCGGATGGAGGCGCAATACCACGCCGCCCGCCTGTTGGTGTGGCGCGCCTGCTGGCTGGTGGACCAGAAGAGGCCCCACGCTCTCGAAGCCTCGATGGCGAAGGCCCTGGGAGGGACCGTCGTCTCGGAGACCACCCAGAAAGCGTGCGAGTTGCTCGGCCCCCTCGGGGTCTCGGAGAATCTGCTGGCCGAGAAGTGGATGCGGGACGTGAAGGTGACCGACATCTTCGAGGGGACGGGGCAAATCAACCGCCTCATTGTCGCCCGGCAGATTCTGGGATACGGCCGGAAAGAACTCAAATAAAAAGGCCTGGGTCCAAAACTGATTTATTCTCCGGACTCGCCTTTTTTTCATGGCGCCGGTGAGTCCCGAGAGCGGCCTTTGCCCCCGGTGCCGCCAGCCCGTCGAGATTCCCACCGGCATCCCCCGGCAATACCGCTGCTTCCACGGGTGCACGGTGGCCTCCCGGTTCCGCTGAAACCGGCTTCGGCAAGTTACCCCCCGGAAACGGTAAAGTTTAAAATTCCCCCTCCGACCCGGCCCCATGGGCAAGTGGGTCGAAGGCAAGAGCGCAATCGTCACGGGGGCTTTGGGCCTCCTGGGGCGCACCGCCGCCGAGGCCCTCGCCTCGGAGGGGGCCAAGGTGGCCCTCGCCGACCCCGATTCCAGGGTCGAGGCTTTCGCGGCGGAACTCGGGAAGAAACACGGCGTCCAGACCCTCGGAGCCAAAGTGGACCCGCTCGACAAGGCGCAGGTCGAGGGGCTCGTGAAGCGGGTCGTCGAGGGCTGGGGCCGGGTGGACATCCTGGTGTGCGGCTACGAGCGCCACCGGCTCGACCCCCTCTTGGAGATGAAGAACGAGGCATGGCACGAAGTCGTCAACGCGAACCTGAAATCGGTCTTCTACGCCTGCCGGGCCGTCGTCCCCCACATGGCCAAGCAGAAATACGGCCGCATCGTCAACTTCAGCGCCATCGAGGCGCGCATGGGCTCGGCGGTCGTCGGGAACCCGGCGGGCCTCGGCGAGGCCCACTTCGCGGCCGCCAAATCGGCCATCATCGGCTTCAACCACGCCCTCTCCCGGGAGGTCGCCTCCCTGGGGGTCACCGTGAATGCCATCATCCCGGGCTACATGAAGGAGCGGACCCCGGCTATCTCGCCGGAGGACCTGAAGAAGCGGCTCCCCCTCATCGCCGCCCAGCGCTGGTGCGAGCCCGCGGACCTCGCCGGGGCCATCCTGCTGCTCGCCTCCGACAAGGGGGCTACATCAACGGGGACATTCTGACCGTGGGCGGCGGCGCCTACATGACCCCATGACCGGGCGGCTCGAAGGGAAAGTCGCCATCGTGACTGCCGCCGCGGGCGCGGGCATCGGGCAGGCGACCGCGCGCAAACTGGCCCAGGAGGGGGCGAACGTGGCGGTCAGCGACGCCCACAGGCGCGAGGACGGGACCAGCCGGACCACCGAGGTGGCGGACGAAATCACCAAATCCACGGGCAAGAAGTCCATCGGAATCGTCTGCGACGTCACGAAGCCGGAGCAGGTCAACGCCATGGTGGAGAGGACGGTGAAGGAGTTCGGCAAGGTGGACATCCTCGTGAACAACGCGGGGTTCAACAAACTGAGCCGCCTCGAGAAGATGGACGACGAGAACTGGGAGCGGGTCCTCGCCATCACCTTCCACGGCGCATTCTACGGAATCAAGGCGGTCCTGCCCCACATGGTGAAGCAGAGGTGGGGCCGCATCGTCACCATCTCCTCCTTCGAGGGGTGGTCGGGCTCCCCCTTCGGCGAGTGCCACTACGCCGCCTCCAAGGCGGGGGTCATGGGGCTGACCCGCGCGGTGGCGCGGGAGGTGGCGCCCCACGGAATCACCGTCAACGCCGTCGCCCCCGGGGCGACCATGAACCCCTTCCTCGCGAAGCAGTACACGAAGCAGATGCTCGACATGATGGAGAAACTCTCCCCCATCGGCCGCTCGGGGAGGCCCCCGGACATCGCCAACGCGGTGGCCTTCCTCGCGTCTCCGGAGGCCGAATACATCACCGGCGAGGTTCTGCTGGTCGCCGGGGCGCAGTACATCCGGTAGCCCGCGCCTCCAGCGTCGGCGCGGGCGTTCAAGATTGAGAGAAGCGATACGGCCGGCGATGGCCCCTGTCTATCCGCGGCTGGGTATCTCGCCGCTTCCTCTGGCGCAAGTTGCCGTGAGTGGACCCGGGAGCGGCTTTTGTTCCGGAAGTGCGAAGAATAGGGCATGGCCCCCCTTCTCCGGACCGCGGCCGTTCTCCTGGCCGCGGTTGTCGCATCCGGCTGCCTGAACGGCCCGGGGTCGCTCAACCAGCCGGGGACCTCCGACCTGCTCCTCGACTTGGCGCGCATGGCCGCCGACCTCCGGGACTCCTCGGACCCCGCCGCCGGCCAGGCCCGCATCGTCCAGGGCAAGACCCGGCTGGGGCTGCTGGAGACGGCCATCTCGGGCCTCGCCGACTCCCCGGCCAAGAGGGACCTGAAGAACGCCGCCGCGGCCCTCCGCTCCGCCCTGAACGGCTCGGCCTACCTCCTCGACTCCCTCCAGGCGATGAAGGCGAACCGGACCAACGAGACCCTGGTGAACCTCGACGCCGCGCGGGCCAACTTCACCGAGGCGCAGCGGTCCGCGGCGGGCGTGCTGGACCCCGACCTGCGGAGGGCGATGGACTTCGGTTCGGTGGCGGCGGAGATTGAGAGGACGGCGGCGGGGCTGAAGGGCGCGAAGTAATCGTTGCCGACGGGACGCGGACGATACAGGAGAGGACCGCGCGGGGCCTGAAACTTTGGCTGCCACGCGCGCCGGAGGGCGCGCGGGACAGATGCCCCGCGCGAGGGGGGCGGCAATAAAAGCCTCGGGAGGGGATTGAACCCTCGACCTACTGTTTACAAAACAGTCGCTCTGCCGCTGAGCTACCGAGGCTCTACCCAAAAAGGAGAAGGCCGGATACGAAATAGTTCACCCATGCCCGTCCCCTGCCTCATCGTCCACTACGGCGAAATCGCCCTCAAGGGGGGCAACCGGCCGGCGTTCGAGAACCGGCTGGTCCGCAACCTGAAGAGGGCCCTCGGGGACTCGACCCAAGTTCGCAAGGATTTCGGCCGCCTCATCGTGGACATCCCGAACGGCGGCGACCCCGCCGACCTCCAGGCCCGAGCGGCCCGGGTCTTCGGCGTCGTTTCGGTGGACCGGGGGGTCCGGGTGGAGTGGGGGGAGCGGAAAATGGCCGAAGCGGCGCGCTCCCTCCTCCCGGAGCCCGGCGGCCGGACCGTGGCGGTGGACACCCGGCGGGCCGACAAGCGGTTCCCGGAGACCTCCCTGGAGGTCAACAGGCGCCTCGGGTCGGTCCTGGTGAGGGGGGGCTGGAGGGTCAACCTCGACTCCCCCGAGGTCACTTTGCGGGTCGAACTGGCCTCGGGCGAGGCGCTCCTCTCCGCCGACCGCCTCCGGGGCCCGGGGGGCCTCCCGGTGGGGGTGGCGGGCCGGGTGGTGGCCCTCCTCTCCGGGGGCATTGACAGCCCCGTCGCCTCCTGGCTCGCCATGAAGCGGGGCTGCGAGGTGGTCCTCGCCCACTTCCACAACGAGACCCTGGAGCGCGACCCCGGGAAGGCCCGGGAGATTGCCCGGGTCCTGGCGGGCTACCAGGGGCCCACGACCCTCTACACGGTCCCATTCGCCGACGCCCAGAGGCGCATCATCGCCGACTGCCCGTCGCGGCTGCGGATGGTGCTCTACCGGCGCCTCATGGCCCGGGTGGCGGAGCGCATCGCGGCCCGCGAGAGGGCCCGCGCGCTGGTCACCGGCGACAACCTGGGGCAGGTGGCCTCCCAGACCCTGGAGAACCTCGCCGTCCTCGACCGGGCGGTCTCCCTCCCGGTCCTCCGGCCTCTCCTGACCTACGACAAGGAGGAGACCGTCCAGGTGGCGAAGCGCATCGGGACCTACGGCCTCTCCATCCAGCCCTACGGCGACTGCTGCTCCTTCCTGGTGGCCAAACACCCCGAGACCCGGGCCGACCCGGCGCGGGTGGAGGCCATCGAGGGGGCGTCGGACCCCGCGGCGCAGGTGGAGGCCTGCCTCGAAAAAGCGAGCCGGGAGACCTTCCCGTGAGGTGTCCGCAGACGGGTCAGCCGCTCGAAATCATCGACCCGAAGGTCTGGGAGAACCCCGCCGAGCCGTTCCCGTGCGCCGCCTGCGGCCTCTACCACAGGTTCGACCCGCTGACCGGCGACGTGGTCAACGTGGAATAAATATTTCCACGGCTGGCTGCAAGGGCCTCCGATGGCGGACAAATACGACTTTCTCCTGCGGATTCTCGCCTCCTACGGCCCCACGGTGGTCGCCTACTCGGGGGGCTCCGACTCGAGCCTCGTGGCCTACGCCGCCCTCCGGGCCCTCGGGCCGGGGCGCGTCCTCGCCGCGACCACCCTCTCGCCCTCCACACCCGCGCAGGAGGAGGATTTCGCCCGGGAGTTCTGCGCGCGCCACGGAATTCCCCACGAGGGGGTTCGCGTGGACGAACTGGAGGACCCGGACTGGGCCGCGAACACGACCAACCGCTGCTACTTCTGCAAATCCATCCTGGGCCGGGCCCTCGGCGACCTCCGGGACCGGCGGGGCTTCCGGACCCTCGCCGACGGGACCAACCTCACCGACCTCTCCGAGGAGCGGCCGGGCCTCCGGGCCCTCCGGGAGCGGGGGGTCCGCAGCCCGCTGGTCGAGGCCGGAATCTCCAAGCCGGAGGTCCGCGGCATCTCCCGCGCCCTGGGGCTCGAGACTTGGGACAAGCCCTCCTCCCCCTGCCTCGCCTCCCGCGTCCCCCACGGGATTGCCATCACCGCCGACGCCCTGGCCCGGGTGGGGCGGGCCGAGGCCTGGCTGAAGGAGCGGTTCGGCCTGCGGGTCATCCGGGTCCGCGACTCCCTCGGGGTCGCTTCCGTGGAGGCGGGGCCCGGGGAGGTGGAGCCCCTGCTCCAGGCCCGGGAGGAGGTCTCCGCCGCCCTCCGGGCCCTCGGGTTCTCCCAGGTAGCCGTGGACCCCCGGGGATACCGGGGCCGCGTCCTGTAAAGCAGTGGACGCTCCCCCCGAGCCGGGGACCGCACCCCCCGACTCTCCGCCCCCCTCGCCGCGCGAGCGGGTCCTCTGGCCCTGGGGCGCCCTCCTCGGCGGCGGGGCGGCGGTGGCCCTCCTCGCCCTCCTCCTCGCCCCCGCGCCGGTGGTCGTGCAGGAGCCCCCCCTCGCGTTCCCCCTCCGGGACATCCACTGGCACGTCAAGTTCGAGGTTACGGTCCACGGGAGCCCCGTGGACCTGGGGCTGGTTCCTCACGAGGCCAACTACGCCGGGGTCCCATGGCTCCACCATCACGGCGACAACATCGCCCACATCGAGTCCTCCAACTTCCCCGGGGGCGCGTTCACCGACCCCCGGCAAATCTCCCTGGATGCCTTCTTCGACGCCATCGGGGTCCTCCTCACGAAGGAGCAGGTCTGCTTCCCCGACGGGACGGGGTGCGCCAACGGCAAGAAGTTCCGGGTGGAGGTCTTCGTGAACGGGGTCCGGAAGGCCGACTTCCTGAACTACACCCTCCGGGACCGGGACCTCATCCAGATTCGGGCGGAGTAGGGGCGGCCGGGCCCGCCGGGGGCCCCTCGATGAGGACCCCCGCCACCGACCCCTCCTGGCCGGGGCGGCTGGTGACGCGGACCCGCCCCTTGTCGGTCTGGAGGACGGCCCCCCGGGTGAGGATGTTACGGCGCTGGAAGAAGGGGTTCGCCGGGTTGGAGACCACCGTCACAATCCTGGCCTGGGTGGTCCGGCCGGTCCGGGGGTCCATGACTTGGACCGTGTCGGCGCCCAGGAGGCGGACCTTGACCCCCCCTCCCCGGGTCCGCTCCTTGGCGGCGCGCCGGGGGCCCAGGAGGGTCCAGGTGGGGTCGGAGCCCAACTCGAAGCGCTTGCGCTTCCGGCCGGGGTTGAGTTTCCCCCCCGTAGATTTCCTCCGTGAGCGGCTCTGGACCCGCATGGGAGTCCAAGAACTCGCGCGAATATGAACGTTCCGATGCGCGGGGAAGTATATATGCGGGTCCGGGAACCCGGGGTAAGGGGGATGGTCACACCTTTCCTGTCCTACCAGTTCCCGCCCCGTTTCGACGCGGAGCGGGCCTACCGGGTCGCTTTCGGCATGAGCCGGGTCCTGAAGGCGATGCAGATGCTCGACCGGGTCTCCGAGACCGTGGACGCCTTCGTGGGGCCCCAGAAGAGGCCCATCCGGGCCAAGCGGCAGGTGTTCGTGGACGTGGCCCGGGACCCCCTGAGTTTCGAGCCCGTGGAGCGGTTCCGGGGCTCCCCCGCCAACGGGGCGATGGACTTCCGGGTCCGGGCCCAGATGTCCTACCTCGACCCCGCCTACCGGCGCCTCCCCATCCACGGGGACACCTTCCTCGTCCGGACCGCCCTGCAGGGGAGCGAACTCACCCTCCAGATTGCCCGGCAGGAGGGGCTCGGGCGGACCAAGGCGGAGGACGTGGAGCGCCTCGTCCGGGACTCCCTCGCGAAAGCGCGCTGAGAGCTCTGCGGGGACTACCCCAGGACCTCTTTGATTGCCCGCGCCTCCTTCGTCGGCGCGGGCGTGTAAGAATCAGAGAAGTGATATGACCGGCGATAGCCCCTGTCTGCCTGAGATTGAGATTCCCAGACAAGAATGGGATATGAAACGATCGCCCTCTCTGTTCCGGAAGACTCAGCCCAGAACTTCCTTAATCTTTCCTGCGGCCTTGTCCATTTCGACAAGGACGAGGCCCAGGCCGGCGTCGGCGCGGACCATCATGACCAGGAGGGCCTTGGGGCCCGCGCCGGTCGCGACAATCTTGCCCTGGGACGTCTCGACAATCACCCGGTTCGGGACCCCCTTGTTCAACTCGGAGATGGCGGTCTCGGCCGCGCCGAGCATGGTGGCGCTCATGGCGGCGAAGGTCTCGGCCCGGATGTTCGAGGAGATGTCCCCGGCCATCAGGAGGCCGTCCCGGGAGACCACGGCCGAGGCCTCCACGTCGCCCACGTTCTTCAGGTCGGTGAGGACCTGGCCAATCATCTCTTTTGTCGTCGCCATGACCCCTAGACCTCCATGATTCTGTCCAAGAGGGTCTCAAAAACTTGCAGGACGCCCTTCTTGGCCGTCGCGACCACGGGAACGATGGGGATTTCGGCGGGAAGGGCCATCTGGCTCCGGATTTTCTCGGGCGCCAGGGCCCCCTTGGCATCCTGCTTGTTGGCGGCCACCGCCAGGGGGAGGCCGAAGGTCTTGGTCAGTTCCAGCATGGTCTTGGCCCGGGAGAAGCTCCCGGGGTCGGTGGAGTCCACCACCAGGACCACCCCCAGCGCCTCGCCCCCGAGGAGCCGGAGGATGGGGTCGAACCGCTCCTGGCCGGGGGTCCCGAAGATGTCGGCGGCGACCCCCCGGTGCTCCACGTGGCCGTGGTCGAGGGCAATCGTGGTCCCGAGGCGGTTCACCGAGACCGCGCGGGTCGAGAGGGCATGGATAAAGGTGGATTTGCCTGCGTGGTAGGCCCCGGTGACGAGAATCTTCGGGACGTAGGCCTTCACGCCGCCGGGCTTCAGGATGCGGAAGAGGGTCGTGGCGTGCTTCGCCTGCGTCCAGTCCACCTTGGAGACGCCGTAGTATTGGCCGAAGATGATGCGCTCGGCCACGCCGCCCACCTGGATGACCGCGTTGAAAATCTCGTCCTTCACCGCCTTGAGGGTCTTCTCGCTGTAGGGCCAGGCGGTGAAGTTGCAGATGGCGGAGGCGTCCCGGAGAATCACGGTCTTCCTGGCGCTCTGGAGGGCCGACAGGGTCTCCTCCTCGCCGCAGAGGTCCATGATGTTGCTCAGGGACTCGAACACGACGAGGGAGCCCGGGTTCTCCTTGAGGGCGGTCTCCAGGGCCTGGAGGATGGACTTGGCGTCCTCGGGGTCCTCCGCCACGTAGCGCTCCTCCGACTCCATGCCGATGAGGGCCGAGTAGGCGTCCACCACCAGCATGTTGCCCGAGTGGGAGTTCAGGTCCCAGCCGAACTCGGTGAACCGGTCCCGGATGGTGGCGGGAGCGGCGGTGCTGACCACGTAGATGCACTTCTTGCCCTTCTCGAGGTTGTGGGCCAGGGTCTGCATCCCGAAGACGTCCCCCTCGACCCCGGGCTGGATGTAGTAGACCATGAGTTTCCGGGGGGGGAGCCCGCCGCCGAGGATGTCGTCCAGCCGGGGTATGCCGGTCTCAATCATGGGGCCCCGGGCAACCTCCCATCATCCCTACAGGTCGCGGGGGAGGAGCAAAAAGGTATCCATTTCCGACCATGAGGGGCGGGGCCCCTACCGGGCCGCC
The DNA here is from genome assembly GCA_964486625.1 of uncultured Halobacteria archaeon. Taxonomy (GTDB): domain Archaea; phylum Halobacteriota; class Syntropharchaeia; order JACQPP01; family JACQPP01; genus JAWCQZ01. The sequence continues at coordinate 11,868 of CAZANW010000010.1, read as the reverse complement.
GCGACCTTCACGCGCCCCCCCTCAATCTGGAAGGGGAGCCAGGGGGTCATCTTCCCGGTGGTCGCGGCCCGCATGAGGCTCTTGTCGCCCTCCATCTTGACCTCGATGACCCCGTCGGCCAGTTGCTTGAGGGTGTTCATGGTCTGCTCGTCGTGCATCCCCTGCTCGATGACGTAGAACCCGAGGGCGTCGGCCGACTTGATGCGGCCGGTGAAGACGTGGAGGAACCGGAACACGGTCTGGAGGTTGGAGTACATGAGCATGGTGGAAAGGCTGTGGATGGAGAGGCGGGCCTTCCGGACCCCCCGCTTCATCCAGAACTCCTCGAAGAAGCCCGTGATGGCGACCGAGATGCCGGTGAGGTTCACGGGGCTCGACACCCGCTTGATGCGCTCCGTGTCCCCGACCGAGAGGCCGATGGTCTGGGAGACGCAGTCCACGACGCCCACCCGGCCCTTGGCGGGCTCCAGGTCCATGCCGTTGGACTGGAACCACTTCCAGCAGTCCTCGCCGCTGAGGCCGGTGGAGACCATGATGGCGGCCTCCCCCTCCTGGAGGCCGGAGAAGGTGGAGTTGTGGACGAGGACCTCCTTCCCCGACATGGGGGGCCCGATGACCAGGAAGTTGGTGCCCCCGCGGATGGGGGAGAGCGCCTCGTCGAGGCCCGGGATGCCGAGTTTGTAGTCCGCCACGGGGCCACTTCCGGAGGGACGATATTAAAACGTTTCGCAGGGGTCATAACCCCCGGCCCTTCAAATCGGCGCCTGACCCGCTCTCCACATCTCGAAACCGCCCACCGGGGCGAGGCCCCGCGCGCGCTCCGGGTGCAGCACCTCGGCGAGAATCTCGACCCCCTCGCACACCCGGGGCCCGGGCCGGTTGAAGTAGGCCGAGCCGTCGGTCACGAAGACGCGCCCCTCCCGGACCGCGGGGATTTTCCGCCAGAAGTCGCTCGCCTTGCGGAGCGCCTCCGGGAGTTCGCGCTTCGCCCGTTCGAGGGAGAAGCCGCAGGGCATCACCACCAGCACCTCGGGCCGCAGGTCGGCGACGTCGGGCCAGGAGAGGCTCCGGGAGGGCCGGCCCGAGAGGCGCAGGAGGTCCTCGCCCCCCGCGGCCTCGACCATGTCGGGGACCCAGTGGCCCGCGGCGAAGGGGGGGTCGAGCCACTCCAGGCAGAAGACCTTGGGGCGGCGCTTGACGCGGCCCAGGATGGAGGAGACCCGGGCGAGGCGCTTCCGGAGAGCCGAGGCCGCCTGGTCGCCCAGGTCGGGGCACTCCGCCGCCTCCGCCACCCGCCGGACGTCCTCGGGGATGTCGTCCAGCCGGGCCGGGTTGAGGGAGAGGACCCTGGGCTTGAACCGGAGGCGCCGGAGGGCCTCCTCGACGGTCCCGGGCGTCGGCGCGCAGACGTCGCACACCTCCTGGGTCAGGAGGAGGTCGGGCTGCAGCCTGGTGAGGATGTCCCCGTCCACGGTGTAGAGCCCCCGGCCGGAGTGAAGGTGATCCGCGACCTGCCGGTGAATCTCGCCGCTGGCCCCGTCGGCCACCATCGGCCTGGAGACCACCGGTAAGCGCCGCACGTCGGCGGGGAAGTCGCACTCCGCCGAGCGCCCCACGAGGCGGTCGCCGAGGCCCAGCAGATAGACCATCTCGGTCGCGCCGGGGAGCAGGGACACGATTCGCATGGAAGGTCCCTGGGAGGTCTCCCGGAAAGGGCTTTTTGGACGGGCGCCGTAGGGGCGGGATGGCCTCCCGTGTCCCCCCCGGCCAGTATGTGACCGACGAATTCCCGGTCCTCCACTACGGGACCGTGCCCCGGGACCTGACGCCGGAGACCTGGAGCCTCGACCTCTACGGCCCCGGGGTGGACCGGCCGCTCCGCCTGGCCTACAAGGAACTGCTCGCCCTCCCCCAGACCGACCTTGCCTGCGACATCCACTGCGTCACGGGCTGGACCAAGTTCGACGCGAAGTGGCGCGGGGTCCGGCTCTTCGGCCTCCTCCAGAGGGCGGGAATCAACGACCGCGGGAAGTTCGCCATCTTCGAGTGCGCCCAGGGGTTCACCACCAGCCTCCCGGTGGCGCAACTCGACCAGGCCATCCTGGCCCACGCTTACGGCGGCAAGCCCCTGGCCCCGGAGCACGGCGGGCCGGTGAGGGTCGTCGTGGGGACGTCGCGGCAATACTTCTACAAGTCGGCGAAGTGGGTGCTCAAGATTCGGGTCCAGCCCGGGGACGAGCCGGGGTTCTGGGAGGTCCGGGGATACAGCAACACGGCCGACCCGTGGACAGAGGACCGCTACGGTTGAGTGAAAAGGTCGAGGGGCGCCGGAACCAGCCCGTTTTTCCGCTGCCGGTAGAGCGCCGCCTCCCCGCTCCCCGGGTCCGCAATCAGCGCCACCTGCCACTCCTCGGGGAAGAAGCGGGTGTGGAGGAAGACGTCCTTCCCGGAGGGGGCGACCCCGAGGCCCGGGTGGGAGTGGAACCAGCCGACCGCCCCCCACTCCGGGTGGCGCTCCTCGAGGCGGTCGGCCATCGCCCGCCACGATTCGGGGGTGAACGTGAGGTGGCCCGGCCCCCCCTCGGCCTCCTCGGCGGGGAGGGCGGCGCGGACGACCACGAGTCCGCGCTCCCCGAGGCCCGCCAGGAGCCCCCCCGCCTCGCGGCCAGGCCGGGAGCGGAGGTGGGCCCAGAGGCCGTCCCACGCCCCGGACTCCATGAATGCCTGGAGGCCCGGCTCCCCCGAGCCGACGCGGCGGAGGAGCGCCTTGGCGGGCGGGGCCGCGGGCGCCGGGCGGCGGGTGGGGAGGTCGGAGAGGCGGAGGTCGTCCATCCCCCCGCCACGCCGGGCCCGGGTATCAATTCACCGAAACCGTTTTTCCGCCGGGGCCTCTCTCTCCCGCGCCCATGGCCGCCGGTCTGCCCCTTCGGGTCGTCGTCTTCGGCGTCGCCGGGGCTGCGGGAGCGGCCCTCGTGGCCTCGGCCCTCCTGACCTTCACGGGCCAGCGGTGCGCGGAGCAGGCGTGGGGCGAGGTCCAGAGGGTCGAGGAGCGGGCGCGGCTCCTCGCCTCCCTGTCGGGGGGCTCGTCGGAGGTGGAGTTGCGCCTCCCGGCATGCGTAGAGCGGGTCTCCTTCGACGAGTCGGGGCGCGCCACCCTCCGGGCCGGGGGCGAACTGCGCCAGGGGAGCGCGGGGACGCCCCTCTCCTTCGACGGCCCGGCGCTGGTTCTGGGCCCCGGGCCCCACAAGTTGACGCTGGTCTCCGACGGCTCGACCGTCCGAATCCGGGAGGGGTGACGTGGCCTGGGCCGACTTCTTCCTGAGCCGCATCGGCCTCCTGGCGGCCGCCGGGGTCCTCCTTGTCGCGGCCCTCGTCCTCCCCTCCGCCCTCGCCCCCCGCGCCCAGGAGGCGCAGGCGCAGCGGGTCGCCGACGAGATTGCCCAGAGGGCCGCGGCCCTGGCGGGGGCGCTGCCGGGGACCACCGAGAGAGTCCCCTTGCCCGAAGGGGTCGAAGTCGAGGTGGCGCCCGACCGGGTCGCGGCCCGGGCGGGCCCCTACCGGGCCGTCCGCGCTTTCGCCCGGCCCCTCTACGGCCCGACCTCCTTCGGGGCCGACGGCGAGGCCCTGGAGGGGGCCGCGGAGGCGTGCCTCGCCAACGCCTCGTGCAACGCGACCGCTCTCCTCCAGGGCGTCCGCTCCGAGTTCCTCCAATTCCCCCTCCGGCCGGTGGGACGGGTCCTCCACTTGGAGAGACTGGGGCCCGGGGCCGATGGGGCCCCCTTCGCCTCGGAGCCGGGCGGGCTCCTCCTGCGGCTCCAGGCCGAGTTGCGGAAAGACGCGTCCGGAGACCTCCTCCAGCGGGTCGAGGCGTTCCACCGGGGCGGGCCGCCGGTCAACGTCTCCGGGGCAGAGTTGAGGGTCGCGTCGGGCGGGGAGGCGCTGGTCTCGGTCCCCCTCCCGGTCTCGGCGGGGGTCGCCGGGACCCGCGGCGCGGGCGGGGTGTTCCACGCCTGGAACTCCTCGGGCCCCCTCTGGGAGAGCGGCGAGTCGGGGTGGGTCAACGTGGCCCTCGGGCGCAAGGCCCTGGCCCCCGGGGACCCGGTCCGCATCGAACTCTGGAACGGGAGCGGCCTCCTGGCCAGGGCCGAAGCCACGGTGGAGGACCGGCGGTAGCATGGAACAGGCCCAGGACCTCGTCGCACTGGCCGCCGTCGGCGTCGGCTTCGTCCTCTTCTTCGCCGCCCTCGTCCAGGCGTGGGACGGCTACGAGGACCGGCAGGCGCTCCTCCGCTCCTACCGGGAGAGCCTCACGCTGGCCGACACGTTGCGGAAAGACCCCGCGCTCACGGTCGCCAACCGCTCCGACCTGCTCGACGCGGCGAAACTCCAGGATACCTCCCTCGCGGGCACCCTCCAGAAGCGCTTCGCCCGGGGGCTCCACCTGTGGGTGAACGTCACCACCTCCTCGCGGACTTGGTCCCTGGGCCCCGCGCCCGGCGCCAACAACCTGACCGCCTCGGTCCCGGTGGCCGTCGCGCTGAGCCCCGCCCGGGTGGAGAGGGGGACGATGCGGGTGGCTCTGTGGAGATGACGGCGGCGGAATCCGCCAGCACCATTTTCCCCGGTTCCGCCTGAACTCCCCCCATGCCCGGTCCCGGCCCGGATTGGGGGAGCCGCGAGATTCTCGCCGTCCCCCACTTCCACTTCGATTTCGAGTGGTGGAAGTCCCTGGAGGGCTACGCGGAGGACGTGAAGGAGGTCATCCGCGGAGCCCTCGGCCTCCTCGACGCGCGGCCCGACTTCCGCTTCACCGTGGACGGCTTCTACGCCGCTCGGCTGGTCCTCGGGACGCCGGACGAGGCGCGCTTCCGCCGCCACCTGAAGGACGGCCGCATCGAGATTGTCGGAAACACCATCTGCGGCCCCGACGAGAACATGCCCACCGCCGAGGGGCTCATCCGGCAACTGCTGCTGGTCCGGAGGAAATTCCGCGACACCTTCGGGGCGTGGGGGCGGGTCGCGTGGATGATTGACGAGTTCGGCCACTCGGTCCAGATGCCGCAGATTTTCCGCAAGGCCGGGATGGACGCCTTCTCCTTCGCCCGGGGCATCCCCCACGGCTCGGACCACCCCGCCGACTTCTGGTGGGAGGCCCCCGACGGCTCGCGGGTCCTGACCCACTGGATGGCGACGCACTACATGGGGTTCTCCCCCTTCCTGCCTCCGCCCCTCGGCGCCACCTTCGCGGAGGAGGCGGAGTTCGTCGCCCGCTTCCTCGCCCCCCGCTGCCCGGGGCCCCTCTTCCTGCCCATGGGGACCGACTTCACCGTCCCCTCGGCGGGGTGGATCGAGTTCTGGGACCGGTGGAACCGGGAGGCGGACGGCCGCCCGAAAGCCCGCTTCGCGCTCCCCTCCGACTACTTCCGCGCCCTGGAGCCCTTCCGGGAGCGGCTGCCGGTGGTCCGGGGCGAGTTCAACCCGCTTTTCGAGGGGTGCTACGAGTCGCGGGAGGGGCTGAAGAAGAAGATGCGGGCCACCGCCCACCTCCTGCTGGAGGCGGAGCGGTGGAACGCGGTGGCGCAACCCATCGGCGTCCAGGCGCGGGACCTCGACGGCGCGTGGGAGGAGGCGGTGGCGAACGACGCCCACGACGTCGGGTGCGGGACCATCACCGACCCCCTGGCCGAGAAGGCGGAGGCGAGATACCGGAGGGCGGCGGAGCGGGGGCGGGGCGTCCTGGAGGAGGCCCTCGCGGCCACAGCAGCGCGGGCCGACACCCGCGGGCCGGGCCGGGCCCATGTCGTGTTCAACAGCCTGCCCTGGAAGCGGACGCTCCCTGTGGAGTTTCCCGGCTCGACGGCCGCCGCCGACGCGGGCGGAGCGCCCCTGCCGGCCCAGCCCGTCGCCGGCGGCCTTCTGGTGGAGGTCGAGGCGCCGCCCCTCGGCTTCCGGGTCCTCCACCGGGCCGGGGGCACCGTCCCGCCCCCGGCGGCGGGCGTCCGCGCCGAGGCCTCCGGGGGGTGGGCGCTCCTGGAGAACGACCGGCTGCGGGTCGAGGTGGACCCCCTCGGGAACGTGGCGGTGGAGGGCCGCGGCGGGCCCCGCCTCTGGGGCAACCGCCTCCGGTGCGAGGAGGACCTCGGGAACCTCTGGGTCATCCGGGCCACCGGGCTCCGCTTCGGCCCCGCAACGCCCGCGGGCCTCCGGGTGGTCGAGTCGGGCCCTCTCCGGGCGGTCGTGGAGGCGACCGGGAGCCACCCCCACTTCGAGTGGGTGAAGCGGGTCATCCTCCACCGCGGCTCGCGGGTCGTGGAGTTCGAGACCGACATCCGCTACACCGGCCGCTCGTCGCGGGTCACCGTGGAGTTCGACGGGCCCACCGGCCCCGCCACGCTCCACGAGGTCCCCTACGGGGCCGTGGAGCGGGGGCCGGGAATCTGGCCGGTCCAGAACTGGGCCGCCGCCGACGGCTGGGCCCTCCTGAACCGGGGCATCCCGTCGGTCCAGACGGGGCCCGGAAGGATGGCCCTCGGGCTGATGCGCTCGGTGGAGGTGCTGCCCCTCCGGCTCATCCCCCACCTCCTCGGCCGGCTCCCGGCGGTGGTGAAGGCCGGCGGCGGCGCCCTGGCGGCCATGGTCCGGGGCTACAACCGGTTCGAGGACATCCTGATGCCCTTCCACCACATGATGCTGCGGGAGTTCGCTTCCGCCGGGCCGGGCTTCGAGGCGAAGGGGGGCATCACCATCCCCGACCACTTCATCCCGGCCATCCTCCGCTGGAAGCCCTCGACCGCCTGGGAGCGCGGGCTCCACCGGTTCCACTATGCGCTGGCGGTCGGCGCTGCGCCCGAGGAGTTGCCGCGCCTGGGGCTGGAGTTCCAGCACCCGCCGCGGGTCGTGGCGGCGGAGCCCCACGCCGGGGACCTCGGGGCGGAGCACTCTTTCGGAAACTGTGACGAGACGCCCGTCCTCTGGACGGTCCTGCGGCGCGACTCCGATGGGAGGTGGGTCGCGCGGCTCGTCAACATGTCCGAGAAGGCTGTGACCGCCAGGCCCTCCTTCTTCCGGCGCATCGCGCGGGCGGAGAAGGTGGCGCTCACCGAGGAGGAGGTTTACGGGCCGGTCCCGTGGCCCGAGGTGCCGCTCGGGCCGTGGGAAATTGCGACGGTGAGGATGGTGGAAGGGTAGAGGCCATCCTGGCCTCAGAGTTCGGGCAGAGCGCGAAGGTTCTCTTCGAGACTCGCGAGGGTTCTCACCTTCTGCTCGATTTCTCCCTCCAGGGTCCCCTCCCGCCGCTTCCGGGCCGCCTCCCCGTGCTCCCGGTAGAGCCGCGCGCTCCGCTGGAGGACCGCGAGCCTCCCCGTCTCCGCGAGAGCCCCCAGGCTGCGAAGCGGCTGGACCGCCTCTCCGGCGTCGGGAACCGCGTCGAGGAACCGGAGGCTGGCGGAGACGCGCTCGCGCACCTCCTCCGGGGTGTCGCGGAGGGAGAGGCCCGCCGCCTCCGGGGCCCGGGAGAGGGAGCGCAGCCACGTCGCGCAGGATTTGAGGGCGCGGTGCAGCCGGGGGGAACCGGGCGCCAAGTGGGCGAAGCGCGCCTCGGAGTATCCGGATGCCTCGGCGAGGTCGTAGAGGTCCATGCGGGCCGCCTCCCCGCGCTCGCGCTCCAAGAGGACGAGGAGTTCCATTGCCGCTTCGGAGTCCGGAGGCGCAAGGGCGGGAATCTGGAGGCAGGCCCGCACCACGTCGCGGGCGGGGGCGCGGGCGAGGAAGCGCTGCACCGCCTCCGCGAACGCGCAGTTGCACGATTCGACCAGGCGCTCCGCCGCCTCCACGTCCGCCGGAGCCGCTTCGGGGGCCGGGACGTTTTGTAGCCGCGGGATTTCCTGCCGGAGAGCCTCCGACTCCTCCTCCAGCAGCCGCCGGAAGGGGCGATACTCCTCCCGCAGCCGCTCCCTCTCCCGGACCCAGGCGAGGGGCTCTTCCAGTTTCGGGAGGAGTTTCGCTGCCGCCCGGAAGCGCCGGTGCTTGAGATTATAGAGGACCGCGTCGAACACTTCCAAGTGCTCCCGCGAGAGGCGCCCCCGGGAGGCGAGCCCTTTCACTTCCAGCGCGACGGGGTCCAGTTCGCGGACGAGGAAGCGGTGGTGCCACCAGGGGCGCTTTCCGTAGTCCCGGGCGAGGCCCGCCAGGGCGGTGTGGAGGCGCCCCACGTGCCCCTCGCCGAGGCCGGGGACGCCCCCGATTTTTTCGGAGAGCGTCGAGATGCGCTCCGCGGCGCGGAGGGCGTCGTCGAGGGATGCGGCGGCCATTTCCCGGGCGTCCCGGACCTCAGGCGCGCGGCTCTTCCGGCCTCGGGGCCGCCTGCTGCATCACTACGCGCCTCACCCGGTCGATGGAGGCCTCCAGGTCGTCCGCCTGCTTCAGGAGGTGCTCGATGGCCCCCGATGCCTTCGCCTGGTTCAACTCCATCTCCTCCAGCCGCTTCTCGACGGGGCTCTCCCTCAGGGTCCGGAGCGCTTCCTCCAGGGCCTTCCGCTGCGCCTCCGTCGCCTCCATCCACGCCAGGACCTCCTCGGCCACCCCCGCGAACTTCGAGAGGGCCTTCTCGTGCTCGTCGAGGCGGCGCTGGACCTCGGGGTCGGGGGCCGCCGCGGCGGGCCGAGTGCGCAGTTCGTCCACCGACCGGAGCAGGTCCTCCACCGCCGAGGAGATGCGGCCGATGTCCCGCTCGTGGACCTCCAGGACCTCCATCCGCTTCTGGACCGCCTCCAGTTTGACCGACTCGTTCTGCACGGCCCCGAGGCCCTGCCGCAGGTTGACGAGCACCTCCCCCAGGTCCTCCCACCGCCCCGTCTCCTTCTCGACGGCCGCCAGCCGCTCCTCCAGCCCCCGGGACGACGGGCCGTTTCTCAGCTCCTTCTTGACCTCCTCCAAGACCGCGGCCCCCTCCTCGTGGGCCCGGACCAGCGCCTCGGCCTGGGCCGCCACCTGTCCCACCGCCGCCTCCGCCTTCTGGAGCCGCTCCCGGAGCGCCCCCAGTTCCTGGAGCGCTTCGGGGATGCGCCTCATCTGGGAGGCCGCCCCGGGGCCCAGCGCGTCCAGCAGGTCGCCGACCCCCCGCAGGGCGGGCCCCGCCCCGTCGAGTCGCTTCTCGACCTCCCTCCGGGCCTCGTCGGCCCGCTCCGCCTGCCGCTTCAAATCGGCTTCGATGGCCTTCAGGGGCCCCGTCCGCTCCTCCAGGAGCCGCCGGACCTCCTGCAGGGCCATCTGGGCGGTGTTGACGCGCGCCCCGGCCTCGGTGGAGACGGTCTCCACCCGGAGTTTCAGTTCCCGCAACTCCTCCCGGGCCGACCTCAGGGCCGCCTCCGCCTCCGCCGCCCGCCCCTCCAGGGTCCGGAGGCGGATGGTGTCCACGCCCCCATCCGGGGCCCGGGGGCCGGCCTTCTCCAAGAAGGCGAGGCGCCGCTCCATCTCCTCGAGCCGCCGGGTCAACTCCCGGGCGGCGGCCCGGTCCACCTCGGCGGTGATGCGGGCGAGCCGCTGCAGGGGCTTGGGGTCGGCCGCCATGGGGGAATGTGGATGGAGGATTAATTTAACGTATGAGGAAGGGGGCCCATGCTCCCCGCGCGCCTCTGGATGCCCATCGCGGCCCTGCTTGTCGCCGGGTGCACCGCCTCTCCGGGCCCCGTGACCCCCCCGTGGGTCTCCCCGACGCCCGAGCCCGCGGCCGCGCCCACGCCCACCGCCACCCCTCCGCCCGAGACGGGGGCCATCCCGCTGACGCCCGAGAGCCACCCCGGGGGGCGGTGGCCCTCCAACACCGTCACCGTTGACCTCGGACCGGGAACGGCCGCCCAGCAGGAGACGGTCCGGGAGGCCCTGCGCGTCTGGTCCAACGCCACCGGCGGGCTGCTGAAGTTCACCGAGGTCGAGGGGAGAGCGGACATCGCCATCCGCTTCGTGGAGCGGCTGAGCCGGAGGACGGTCACCGACGAACTGGGGGACGCCAACCTCGTCTTCGTGGACGTCGGGCCCCGGACCCTCTTCCAGAACTCCACGATTGAACTGCTCGCGAAGACCGAGAAGGGGACGCCCCTGGGGAGCGTGGACGCCCTGAACCTCGCGCTCCACGAGACGGGCCACGCCCTCGGCCTGGACCACAGCAACTCTTCCACGAGCGTCATGGCGCCGAAACTGCCGGTGCCCTCCACCTTCACCCGGCTGCCCCGGGAGGAGGACGCGGCGCCCCTGAAGGCGCTCTATTCGCAGCCCGCCCGGCCCGACCTCGCCGTCACCGTCGAGAGCGCCTCCAAGGAGAGCGCGTTTTTCAAGACCTATCTCAACATCAAGTTCAAGGTGAAGAACCAGGGGCTCCTCCCCGAGTCGGGCTCCATCTCGGTCTCGGCGGGCGGCAAGGAGGTCCGGAGGGACCCCCTCAAGGCGTTGGCCCCGGGCGAGAGCCTGACCCTCACCTACTCCAACCTCCTCGCACCGGGCGACTTCAGCCGCGCGGCGGTCGTCGTGGAGCCCCCGGCCGGGGTCGTCGAATATGACGCCGCGAACAACCGCGCGGAGGCGGCGGTCCCATGAGTGCGGTGCGCCGCCGCGACGCCGGCAGGGTCCGGATGGTGGACATCTCGGCAAAGCCCGCCGTGGCCCGGGTCGCCACGGCGACCGGGTTCCTGCGGCTGAAGCCCGCGACCCTCCGGGCCATCCGCACTGGCAAGGTGGCCAAGGGCGACGTCCTCGCGGTGGCCCGGACGGCGGCGGTGAGCGCGGTGAAGCGGACGTGGGAGATTCTACCGCTCTGCCATCCGATTCCGCTGACCGGGGTCGAGACCGAACTCGAAATCGCGAAGGGCGGCGTGCGGGCCACCTGCACCGTGCGGGCGACCTACAAGACGGGAGTCGAGATGGAGGCGCTCGTCGGGGTCGCGACAGCGCTCCTGACGGCGTGGGACATGGTGAAGCCGCTGGAGAAGGATGGGACGGGGAACTATCCGGGGACGAGAATCGAGGGAATCCGTGTCATCCGGAAGTTGAAAGGATAGTCAATTACGTTCTCGATTTCCTCTTCACCCACCACACCCCGAACCTCCGGAATGCCCTCCCCCGGTGCGAAACCGCCCCCTTCTCCCGCACCCCCATCTCCCCGAACGTCCGCCCCTTGCAGACGAAAACCGGATCATACCCGAACCCCCCCTTCCCGCGGGGCTGGAACCCGATGCGCCCCCGGACCTCGCCCGCGAAGGTCGCGGGCTCTCCTCCCGGCACCGCGAACGCCACCACCGACCGGAAGAGCGCCCTCCGGTCCTTCACCCCGTCCAGCAGTTTCAGCACCCCCGCGTTGCCAATGGTGCGGAATACGTAGTTGGAATAGGGGCCCGGGAACCCCCCGAGCCCATCCACGAAGAGCCCGGTGTCTTCGACGACCACCGGCCGCCCGAGGACCCGCGCCGCGAACCCCGCGCCGAACCGCGCGATGGTCTCCAGGTCGTCCGCCTGGAGTTCCGGCTTGGCCACCGCCACCTGCTCCAATGGGACCGCGGGCCCGAGGGCGGCGCGGGCTTCGAGGAACTTGTGGCGGTTGGAGGTGAGGAAGGCGAGGCGGGCGGACATGGAGCCCAATGGGGACGGCGAAACTTCATCCTTCTGCCCCCGCGAAGGGGGAAAGACGGGCCCATGACCACTCATCGCGACCCGCCGGGCCCCCGGGGAGGTGAACCCGGCTGATGGCCGAGGCTGCGAAGCCGACCCCCAAGGCGCAGCCGCCCGTGCGCCCCGCCGCTCCCCCGGTCTCCAACCCCCGCGCCATTCCCCCCCCGGCTCCCGCGACTCCCCGTGCTCCGCTTAGGAGCGGAGCAGGGC
>CAZANW010000009.1:13254-39747 GCA_964486625.1 uncultured Halobacteria archaeon | reverse complement strand
GGGAGAGCGGGCCTGTGAACGGGAGGGGGGGAGGGGGCGAAGCCTCCTCCCCCCCTCCCGGCGACAGTTACCATTTCAGCACCGAGACCTCCCGCAGGTCCATCCGCCGATGGGTCCGGAAGAGGACCACGTAGATGGCCATTCCAATCGCGGCCTCGGCGGCGGCGAGGGAGATGGCGAAGAGGGCCCAAATCTGCCCCAGGGGGTCGCCGCCCCGGAAGACCGAGAAGGCCACGAAGTTCAGGGCCGCGCCGTTCAGCAGGATTTCAATCGCCATCAGAATCACCAGGCCGTTCCTCTTGGCGAGGACGCCGTAGAGGGCGATGGCGAAGAGGGCCGCGGAGACCGCAAGGTAGGCGGAGAGCGGAACGGTCATGTCTTGGGCTCCTCGACGTCCTCTTTCGCCAGCGCCACGCCCGCCACCATCGCCACCGCGAGAATCAGGCCGATGAGGACCAGGGGGAAGCCGTAGGTCGAGAGGAGGTCCAGGGCGACCCTCCGGGTGTCCGGCGGATAGGGCGAGGCGGGCAGGGGCGTGCGGAAAACCGCGACGAGGAGGACGCCCAGGAGGAGGGCCGCGACGGCGAGCCGGGTGAAGGTCTCGACGGGCCCGGGCCGGGAGGGAGCGCTCATGTCCGCAGGGTCTCCCGGGTCGTCAGCATCGCCGCGAAGAGAATCAGGACCGTCACCGCCCCGCCGTTGATGAGCAGCTGGACCACCGCCAGGAACTCCGCCCCGAGCAGGAAGAGGAGCCCCGCCACCCCCACGAACACGGCGGCGAGGAAGACCACCGAGCGGACCGTCTGGCGGGTGGCGAGGACGAGGACCGCGGCCCCCAGGGTCAGGGCCGAGAGGAGGGCGAAGGCGAGCCACTGGGCGTCGACGGAGCCGAGGGCGTTGGCCACGCTCTGGACCGCTCCCTGAATTTGCATCCCGCGGAGAGGGGCGGGGCTTTTTAAACGTTCTGTCCCGCGCCCATTTGCAATACAACGGCGGGCACGGGCGGGGAAAGAAACTTTAAATACCAGCTCCCCCATCCCGCTCGATGCCCTACGTCATCACCCTGAAGTGCCTGGAGGAGGTCTACGCCCAGTGCGTGGACGCCTGCCCGGTGGATTGCATCCACCCGGGGCCCTACCAGGGCAAGGGCTTCATGGTGATCGACCCCAACGACTGCATCGAGTGCGATGCCTGCCTCCCGGCCTGTCCCATCGGGGCCATCGTGGGGAACACCGACGAAGACCCGGAAGCGGCGAAAATCAACGCCCAGTTGGCGTCCTCCTTCAAGAGCAACCCGCCCGCCCCGCAGCGGGCCAAGAACGACCCGCCCAAGCGGTCGGACAACAAACTGGTGAACGTGTAGGCGCTATCCGTTCCTGAGGTTCCGGACGTTCGCGAGCCCGATTCGCACCGTGGTCGCCAGCGCAAGGAGTTTCCGGGCGGGGCCCCTCCGGAATTCGGGAAGGGCCTCCTCGATGCGCCGGCCCTCCTCCGCGGCGAGCCTCCACCCCATCGCCCCGGCGTTCTCCTCCGCCTGGGCCGCGCCCTTCGCCCCCGGGATGGCCAGCACGGGCCCCCGCCCGAGGAGCCAGTTGAGGGCCACCTGGCCGGGGCTCTTCCCCCGGGCCGCCCCGACCTCCTTCAGGACCCGGACGAGGTCGGCCACCCGGCGGAGGTTCTCGGGGAAGAAGTAGGGGTCCATTTTCCTGGCGAGGTCCTTCGGGGGGTTGTCGGGGCCGTATTTTCCCGAAACGGCGCCCTTCGCCAGGGGGCTGTAGGCGACGAGGCTCATCCCGCGCTCCTTCAGGAATGGGAGGAGTTCCCGCTCCGGCCTCCGCTCGAGGAGGTTGTATTGGACCTGGTTCGAGACCACCTCGCTCCCCTTCAGGGACTCGGCGGCGGCCCGCGTCCGCCGGAGGTTGAAGTTGCTGACCCCGATGTGGTGAATCCACCCGCGCCTCTGGAGCCGCTCCATCTGCCGCATCATCCGGCGGACCGTGTAGCGGGGACTGGGCCAGTGGATTTGGTAGAGGTCAATCGCGTCCACCCCGAGGCGCTTCCGGGAGTTCTCGCAGGCCCGCTCGAAGTCGTGGAGGGGCATCACCTTGCTCGCGACGAAAATCTCCTCACCCTTGTGCTGCTTCAGGAGGCGTCCGAGCATCTCCTCGGAGCGGCCCATGCCGTAGACCTCGGCGGTGTCCACCCAGTTCACGCCGAGGGCCAGGGAGCGCTCGAAGGCCGCAGCGACCTCCTTCTCGCCGTAGGTCCCGCCCCAGCCCCACTCCGGGGCCCCCCACTGCCAGGTCCCGAGGCCGAGGGGGGAGAGGCGGATTCCGGTTTTGCCCAGGGGAACCCGGTCCGGCGCCATCCGTTCAGAGGTCGCCCGCGGCCCGCAGGAGGGGCTCCAGCCTCTGGAAAATCTCGTAGAGGCTCCGGACGTCGTCCTCGCAGTGGACGAGAATCTCGCGCGCCCGCTTCCGGTCGCCCATCGAGAGGAACTCGAGGAACTTCATGGGCATCTGGTCCCCGGTGAGGTCGGTGTTCTTCTGAATGCCCAGGAAGCGGCAGAGGTTGCTCTGGGAGGGCCGGTCGAGCCGCATGTGCTTCTCGGCGAACTCGGCCAGGTCCACCACCTTCGCCCGGAGCAGGGTCGAGGCGTCGAGGCCGTGGCGGAGGGCCCGGGTGACCAGGAAGGGGACGTCGTAGGCCCGGCCCCGCCACACCACGAGGGTGTCGTCGGGGCGCAGGCGGGCGAAGAGCTCCTGGAGTGCCTTCTTCTCATCTCCGACGCCGGTCACGAACCGGGAGTAGACCTCGGGGGGCGTGCCCCCCTTCAGGAGAACGTAGGTGGTGACCAAGCCGGTGTCGGCGGCGGTCCCCGTGGTCTCGATGTCGAGGACCTGGACGGCGCCGCGGCTCGCCATACGCCCCCGACGCCGGGAGCGAGAAAAACGTTTCGATTACAGCAGATAGAACGACCCCGACGCGCGCGCGACTTCGCGTTTTCCATGCCGCGCCACCGACTCCATGACCGCGATGCTCTTCCCGCGCTTCACCACCCGGCCCTCGGCCCGGACCTTTCCCGAAATCACCGGCTGGAGGTAGCGGACATGAATCTCGATGGCGACGCTGGAGCGGCCCCTCCGGGCGGCCCGCAGGGCGCCCCCCATGGAGGTGTCCAAGAGGGTGAAGAGGGCCCCCCCGTGGACGAGCCCGACCGGGTTGTGGTGGTGGGGATGCATCTCCATCTCCAGGACGCACCTCCCGGGCCGGAGGGCGACGACCCGGATGCCGATGAAGCGGCTGAAGGGGGCGAGGGCGAATTGCCCGGGCTTGCCGAAGGAGATCCGCCTCCGGAGGGTGAGAGGAGTCTCCCTTCTCGCCACGGGCAAGGCTATCTTTGGCCGACGAGCCGGTAGAGGGAGAGGAGGACCTTGGCGAAGGTGGCGTCGTCGAGGCTCCGGGCCGCCCGCTCCTCGAAGTTCTCCTTGGCGGCCTGGAACTCCTTGTAGGTCTCCTCTTCGAGGCCGATGGTGTGGAGGACTCCGCCCGCGGGGACCGGCTCGGGAGCGGCTCCCGCCTCCTCCGTCTTGGGGCCGGCCAGTTCCTTGGCGCTGAAGCCCGCCTTGTTCAGGGTCCGGTAGATGGTCTCCACCTTGAGGCCGTGCTGCCGGGCCACCGCCTCGACCCCCTTTTTCCGCAACTCCTCGACGTCGAACCAGGGAGGCAGCTTCTTCCCCTTCGTCTTGGGCCGCGCCAGTTCTTTCTTCGCCTTCGGTTTCTTGCTCGGCATGGAGGGGGGAGCCCTGGGAGGGGTCAAATAGGTTACGGGCCCCGCAAAATGGCCCACAGGGGCCCCGCGGCGAGGCCGCAGCCGAACCCGTAGAGGAGGCCGGTGGCGAACCGGACGGAGTTCCGGGACTCCCGCCACCCGAGGGACTGGGTCACGCCGTCCGCGATGAGGGGGGCTGCCAGGGGGAGGGCCACCGCGAGGGCCGCGAGGGGTGGGGGGTTCAGGAGGAAGCCGGCGACGACACCCGCCGCGAGGGCGGGGTAGATGGCGGTGCAGCGCGCGCAGAGGGGGAGGGGGCGTCCCCGCCACCGGAAGCAGCGGTCCGGCCGGGCGTGGCAGAACCACTTCGGGGGGGTCCAGCGGCCCTCCATCGGAGGCGGTCGCCCCGGTAAGGGATATATCTCCTCCGCTGCGCAGGGAGGGGACATGCCACTGCTCCAGAAACTGGCCAAGGCCGGCATCCCGGAGGACCGCCTTCAGGCCCTCCGCTCGGCCGGGGTGGCCACCCTCTCCGCCCTCCGGGTCCTCCCCGAGGAGCGGCTCCAGGAACTGGCGGGTCCCTCGACCGACGCCCTCCGGGCCCTCCGCGACCGGTGGTGGCGCCAGCGGGCGGTCCGCTCCCGGGCGAAGCGCAAGTTCCTCCGCTACCCCTACTACAAGCACCCCAAACTCGGCCCCGCCTGGCGGAAGCCCCGGGGGATGCACAACAAGGTCCGGCAGAGCCGGAAGGGGAAGCCCCCCAAGGTGCGGAGCGGCTACGGGTTCCGCCGCGACCTCCGCCACGTCCACCCCTCGGGCCTCCTCGAGGCGGTGGTCCACCGGCCCGAGGAGCTGGCGGGCCTCGGCCCCGGCCGGGCGGTCCGCGTCGGGGGGCGGGTGGGGCGGAAGAAGCGGCTCGAAATCCAGTCCAAGGCCCGGGAGATGGGACTCCGCGTCCTGAACCCGGTCCGGGAGGAGTGATGGGCGGGCTCTCGACCCAGCGGCGCATGGCGGCCTCCCTCCTCGGGGTGGGCCGGAACAAGGTCTGGATGGACCCCGAGAAAGGCGAGGACATTGCCGAGGCCATCACCCGGGAGGACGTCCGGGGCCTCATCGCCGACGGCGCAATCCGCCGCATTTTCGAAGTGGGGCCCTCGCGGGGACGCTGGCGCGCCACGAAGGCCCTCCGGGACTACGGCCACCGGAAGGGTCCCGGCTCCCGGAAGGGGGCACGGGGGGTCCGGACGGGCCACAAGGCGCCGTGGATGAAGCGCATCCGCCTCCAGCGGGCCCGCCTCCAGGAACTCCGGGACGCGGGGGGCCTGAAGCGGCGCGCCTACCGCGACCTCTACCGGCGGGCCGGAGGGGGGCAGTTCCGCAATCTCGCCCACCTGAGCCAGACCCTCGAGGCGATGGGCGTCCGGGGGGCCGCGGCGAAGAAAGGGGCCCGGAAGAAGAAGGAGCCGAAGAGGAAGGCCAGGGGCGCGGAGAAAAAGACCTCCGGGAAGGGGGGGAAGAAGTAGATGGCCGGTCCGCGCAGGCTTCCCTACCGCCGCGAGAGGAGCGGCAGGACCGACTACCGCCAGCGCCGAAAACTCATCCGGGGGCGGACTCCGATGGCGGTCTTCCGCCGCAGCAACAAGGCCCTCACCCTCCAACTGGTGAAGTTCGACCCGAAGGGGGACCGGACTCTGGCCTCGGTCCACTCCGCGGAACTCCGCAAGGCGGGCCTGGAGGGGAGCGCCAAGTCCGTCACCGCCGCCTACCTGGCGGGCCACCTCTTCGCCCTCCGGGCCAAGGCCGCGGGGGTCGAGCGCTCGGTTCTCCACCTGGGGCGCCACGCCTCCACCCCCGGCTCCCGGCTCTACGCCGCCCTGCGGGGGGCCCGGGAGGGGGGGCTCGACATCCCGGCGGACGAGGAGGTCTTCCCCGGCGGCGAGAGGCTGGATGATGAGGCTGTGAAGGCAATCCGGCCCAAACTGGCGGGTCTGGTCAACGGGGGGAAGAAGAAATGAAGCGCCGCCAGACGAGGTCGCCCCGGAAGGAGGAGGAGGCGCCGTGGGTCCCCCGGACCCGCCTGGGGCGCATGGTGGCCCAGGGCGAAATCACCACCTGGGAGGAGGCCCTCGCCACCGGCCTGCCCATCCGCGAGGCGCAACTGGTGGACCGCATCGTCCCCGGGCTCGCCGAGGAGGTCATTGACATCTCCATGGTCCAGCGGATGACAGACTCGGGGCGCCGGGTGAAGTTCCGGGCCACGGTCGCCGTCGGGAGCCCGGAGGGGTTCATCGGCATCGGGGGGGCCCGGGACGCTCAGGTGGGCGGGGCGGTGAAGCGGGGCTCGGGCTACGCCAAACTGAACTTGGTCAAGGTGGACCGGGGGTGCGGCTCCTGGGAGTGCGGGTGCGCCACCCCCCACTCGGTCCCCTTCGAGGTCACCGGCGAGGCGGGCTCGGTCCGCGTGACCCTCAAGCCCGCCCCCCGCGGCCTCGGGCTCGCCGCCGCCGAGACCGCGAAGAAGGTCCTGCGCCTCGCCGGCATCCAGGACGCCTGGACCCGGGTGGACGGGGAGAGCCGGAACGCCATGAACTTCGCCAAGGCGACCTACGACGCCCTCAAGCGGACGCGGATGATGAAGGGGGCGGAGGGGCTCGCACTCAAGGCCCCTTCGAGGGCGACCGCGGGCGACGGGGAGGAGAAGTGATGGTTCCCGGGAACGGCGGAGTCGTCCGTCGCGAGGGCCCGCAGGGCCCGAGCGACCCTTCAACTTCTCCGGCCGCCGCGGGCAAATTGTATGCGGTCGTCCGCCTCCGGGGGGAGCCCCGGGTCCGGGGCGACATCCAGGACACCCTTCGGATGCTCCGGCTCCAGAAGGTGAACCACTGCGCGCTGGTCCCCGGGCGGATGCTCGGCATGGTCCACAAGGCGAAGGACCACGTCGCCTACGGACCTGTGGACGCCGCGGCGGTCGAAACGCTCCTGCGGGAGCGGGGGCGGGTCGCGGGGCAGCGGAGGCTGACCGACGAGTGGGTGAAGAAATACGCCGGGTTCGCCGACATCGCGGCCCTCGCGAAGGCGCTCGCTTCCGGTGAAATCGCGCTGAACAAAATCAGGGGGCTCCAGCCCCTCTTCCGGCTCCACCCGGCGCGGAAGGGGCTGCCCCGCCGCGGAACCAAGGGGCAGGTGCAGGCGGGGGGAGCGGTGGGGAACTGGGGGGAGAGGATTGGGGAACTGCTGGAAAGGATGAGGTAGGGTCAGTCGCTGCCCGGTCCCGCCCGCCGCCAGCGGGGGAGGAGCTCTTGGATTACCTCCTGGACGAACCGGGCCACTTCGGGCAGAAGCCGGAAGGTGATGTAGGCCAGGGCGATCAGGGCCAGCGTCGAGCCGATTTTCGCCATGCCCAGTTCGGCGGTCTCGAAGGACTGCTCGGCCGAGCCAAACCAGTTGTAGGAGTAGGCCGAAGTGACGAAGAGGAGGCGGACGAGGTTGAGCAGGTAGATGGAGGGCAGGGTGGCGAGGGCCGCCAGGGCCATCCGCCGCTTGTCCTCCCCGACCGCGAGAATCACGCCGCCGAAGAGGGCGATGGACTCGATGGCGGTGCAGGCGAGGATGATCTCCACCACCGGGACCCCGTCGGGGAGGATGGTCGGGTTGGTGGTCCGGACCCAGACGTAGGGGGCGGAGTGGACGGCGGGGACCCCGAGGAGTTTCAGGGTTTCGGTCGTCAGGTGGCCGGTGAAGCCGATGAGCGCCTCCCGCAGGGGAGCGAGTTCGGTGAAGGGGAAATAGACGATGCCCACGAAGGCGGCGGCCCGGGTCAGCTTCCAGAGGGCCACGGAACCGCGCCGGGCGGTCTTCCACGACACGAAGAGGGAGAAGAGGACCATGAGGGACGACAGGACCGCGTTCACGCGGTCGAACCGCGCCTCGGGGCCGGGGAGGTAGCCGAGGAAGAAGAGGGCCATGGAGACCCAGAAGAGCGAGAAGACCCCCCAGCCCGCGGCGGCCAGGGTGCGCCGGGCGTCCTCCTTCCGGACCAGGGCCGCGGCCAGCAGCAGCCCGAGGGCGAGCCAGAGGACGGGCAGGGCCATCGGGCGGGGATTCGGGGGGGCCTATTTCTACCTTCTCCCCGGATGGCGCGGGCGGGGAAGAGCGGGCTCAGCCCCTCTCCATCCGCCCCAGGATGTCCGCGACCCTCTTCCGGAACGGTTCGTCCACCCGCACCAGCACCACCCCCTCGTTGGGCTGGCCGTAGAGAATCACAGTCCCGGTCGGGGCCGACTCGCCGACCGCCAGGACCGCCAGGTCCTCCTCCCCGTAGACGAAGATGCGGGTCCGGGCGCCGTAGAGAGCGCCGCGCACCGCCTCCCGGAGCCCCTGGGTGAGCCGCCCCGCGGGGTTCTCCAGCCGGACCTCCCTCTGGGCGACCTTGTATTTCCTGTCGGGGGCGAAGAGTTCCCGCTGCGCCTTGCCGTCAATCACGCTCAGGTCGGGCGGGGAGTTCCGCTTCAGCAGTTCGTAGGTCACCACGTCGCCGACCGCCGCGACCTTCGGGGGGCGCAGTTTGCGGACCTCGGCGAGGGCCGCGTCCATCTCCTTGAAGAGGGGGCCGAGGGGGCGCTTGAGTTCCTCGCGCATGGCTCCGGGCAGAATCAAATCGGCCATGAGCGGTCCCTACCGCACTTTCAGCGCAAACTTCCCCTTCTCCTTGATGTTCAACCGCTTCGCAATCTCGCTCCTCTCCGGGTCGAGGACCACCACGAACCCCTTCCAGTCCGGGGAGACGTCCTCGGAGCCGCAGTGGGGGCACGACTTCCCGACGAGGACCCGGTGGCACATTCTGCACACGAGTTCGGCCACGGCTCACGCCCCGCCCGGGGAGGGGCTCGGCTCGGCCGGGGCGGCCTTGGGCGCGGGGGGTTCGCGGGAATCGGCCTTCGCCCGCGGCGCGGGCCGCTTGCCCCCGACCCAGTCGAGTTTCCCGAGGGTGGGCTGGCGCATGGTGAGTCCAATCTTGCTCGCCCGCGGGTCCACCTCGTTCAAACTCACGGCGACGATGCGGGCCCGGACCAAGTCCCCCTCCGCGATGACCTTCGCCTCGTTGCGCCCGACGAGCCGGGCGTTCTTCTCGTCGTAGGTCATGAAGTCGTCCGAAATCTGGGAGACGTGGAGGAGGGCGTCCATGGGGCCGATGGAGACGAAGGCGCCGAACTCCACAATCTCGACGACCCGCCCCTCCACAATCTCCTGGAGGAGGGGCCGGAAGGCCACCGCGTCGAAGGTCACGTCGTAGTAGACGCCGCCGTCGCCGGTGAGGATGCGCCCCTCGCCGACCGAGGCGATTCCAATCACCGCCACGACCATCCCGACCCGGCGGTCAATCTTGCCCTCCAGCTTCTCCCGGAGAAGGGAGTCGAGGACCTTTTCGAGGGGGTCCCCGAGCTTCTCGGGCGGAACCCGGACGGTGTCCACCAGCCGCGCCTTCACATACATCTCAAGCGTCCGACCCCCTCCCGAGGGAAAGCGCTGTCGCCATCTCAGCGCACCAGGGCCGCGGCGGCCACCGCGCCCGCGATGAGGATCGCCAAGGTGTTCATGACCTTGATGAGGGGGTTGATGGCGGGGCCCGCCGTGTCCTTGCAGGGGTCCCCGACGGTGTCCCCGACCACGGCAGCCCTGTGGGCGTCGGAGCCCTTCCCCCCGTGGTGCCCCTCCTCGATGAACTTCTTGGCGTTGTCCCACGCCCCGCCCGCGGTGGAGAGGAGGAGGGCGAGGAAGACGCCGGTGACGATAGAGCCGAGGAGCAAGCCCCCCAGGGCGTAGGGGCCCGCCAGGAAGCCCACGGCGACCGGCGCGGCGACCGAGAGGGCCCCCGGGAAGGCCATCTCCTTGAGGGCGGAGCGGGTCACGATGTCCACGCACCTCCCGTAGTCGGGCCGGGCCGTCCCCTCCATGATTCCGGGAATCTCCTTGAACTGGCGCCGGACCTCCGCGACCACCGAGAAGGCGGCGCGGCCGACCGCCCGCATGCAGGAGGAGGAGAAGAGGAACGGGACCATCCCCCCGAGGAGGAGGCCCGCGACCACGGTGGGCCGCGCGAGGTTGAACTCCAGTTCGCCGTAGGCCACCGGGTTGACGTATTTCAACTCCTGGATGTAGGCCCCGAAGAGCGTGAGCGCGGCGAGGGCCGCCGAGCCAATCGCGAACGCCTTCGTCACCGCCTTCGTGGTGTTGCCGACGGCGTCGAGGGCGTCGGTGACCTTCCGGGTCTCGGCGGGGAGAGCGCCCATCTCCGCGATGCCCCCGGCGTTGTCGGTGATGGGGCCGTAGGCGTCGAGGGCAATCACCATGCCGGTGAGGCTGAGCATCGCCATCACCGCCACCGCCACCCCGTAGAGCCCCGCGAGTCCGAAGGAGGCGAGGATGCCGATGGAGATGACCACCACCGGGAGGGCCGCCGACTCCAGCCCCACGGCGAGGCCGGTGATGACCGTGATGGCGGCGCCGCTCTTCGAGCCCTCCGCGATGGACTGGACCGGCCGGTGGGGCTTCGAGGTGTAGTATTCGGTGATGACGAACATCGAGATGGCGATGCCGAGGCCGATGAGGGAGGCGCCGAAGAGGGCGTTCGGTGATGCGCCGGCCACCCCACCGAGGGCGGCCTGGGTGACCCCGTAGAAGAGGAGCGCCGCGAGGAGGCCGGTGACCCCGAGGCCCGCGTAAAGGGCCCCCATGATGGAGCCCCTGGAGCCCAGGCGGACGAAGAAGGTCCCGACGATGCTCGCGAAGATGCCCGCGGCCCCCAGGAAGAGGGGATAGGCCACGGTGGTGGCGAGGCGCCCCGCTCCGAGGGACCCGAAGGTGAGATAGCCCAGGAGCATCGCCCCGATGGCGCTCACCGCGAAGGTCTCGAAGAGGTCGGCCCCCATGCCCGCGCAGTCCCCCACGTTGTCCCCGACGTTGTCCGCAATCACCGCCGGGTTCCTCGGGTCGTCCTCCGGGATGCCCGCCTCCACCTTCCCGACGAGGTCGGCCCCCACGTCGGCCGACTTGGTGTAGATGCCGCCGCCGATGCGGGCGAAGAGGCTCATCAGGGAGGCGCCGAAGGCGAACCCGACGATGGGGGTCACGGGGTCGGGGAGGCCCACCGCCAAGTTCGCGATGTAGAAGAGGGAGACCCCGAGGAGGGCGAGGCCCGCCACCACCATGCCGGTGACCGCGCCCCCCCGGAAGGCGAGCGCCAGCGCGGGCTCCAGGCCCGAGGCGGCGGCGTGGGCAACCCGGACGTTCGCCCGCACCGAGACCGCCATGCCGAGGGCCCCGGCGAGGCCCGAGAGGAGCGCTCCGGCGGCGAATCCGGCGCCGACGGCGGGCCCGAGCGCCACCGCGAGGAGAGCGGCGAGGGGGATGCCGAAGAGGGCGATGGTCCGGAACTGGCGTTTCAGGTAGGCGCTGGAGCCCTCCCGGATGGCCCGGGAAATCTCGCGGATTTTCTCGTCCCCCTCGGGCTTCCGGAGGACCGAGAGGGCGAGGAGGCCGCCGAAGGCGAGGGCGGCGACTCCGGCGGCGGGAGCGAGGGTGAGGGGAAGGACCATCGGGACGGGTCCCGTGAAAGAAACGTTCTTTATAAAGTTTTGCCGCGCCCGCCGGTATTCTCGCGTTTCAGTGCGACATCTTTCAGGAGGCGCGGGCCGCGGGGGACGGGATGCGGGCCATGCGTTCCAGGAGTTTCCGGGGCGGTTCGGTGGTCCGCACTTCGATGAGGGGGACCCCGAGTTCGCCGAGCGCGCGGCGCAGTTCCGCCTCCAGGTCCCGGGCGGCCGCCCGGTAGGCGCGGTGGAGGCCGGGGTCGGAGGTGTTCACCAGTTTCGCGGCCCCGGTCTCCGGATTTTCGATGCAGGCAACCCCCAGGTCGGGCAGAGTGGTGTCGAGCGGGTCGACCACCCGCACCGCCATGACCTTCTGGCCGCGGCTCCGGAGCGCCTTCACCGCCTTCGCGAACTCCGCCGGAGGCTCTTCGGTGAAGTCGGAAACGAGAAGGATGGTGGAGGGGCCGCGGATGTGGCGGCCCAGCCCCTCCAAGGCGCGGGGGAGGTCGGTGCCCGGCTCCCGCGGCGCGTGGGCCGCGAGGGCGGCCGCCACGCGCGCCGACTGGCCCCGGCCCGCGTGGGGTGGGAGGACCATTTCGAGGCCGGTGGTGAAGAGGGCGAGGCCGAACCGGTCGTCCCCCATCGAGGCGGACCGGGCGAGGAGGGAGACCAGCCGGGCGATGTGGTCGCGCTTCTCCCCGTGGAGGCCCGACTGGGTGCTGGCCGAGCAGTCCACGAAGAGCCACAGGGAGGCCTCGGTCTCGGGCGCGGAGAGTTTGGTCATCATCTTCCCAGTCCGGGCGGTGGCCCGCCAGTCGACGGCCCGGAGGTCGTCCCCGGAAACATACTCCCGCCGGTCCTCCGGGTCGTGGCCCCCGGGGAGCAGCGAGAGCGCATCCGGGGCCCCGAGGGCGAGGCGGGGGACCGCCGTGTCGAAGGAGCCGGAGAGGGGGGAGGTCCGGCCGGAGCCCGGAGCCGCCGCCGGGCGCGCGGAGAGCTGGACCACCGTGAGGCCCAGGGTCCGACCGAGGACCGACTCCCAGTCCACGCCGCCGGCGCTCCGGCGGGGAAGAACCTCCCAGAGGGTGAGGAGCGAGAGAATCAGGAGGGCCGCGGCGGTCAGCGGAAGCTTGTTCTCGTCGCCCAGGACTCCAGCGAGGGCGAGGACCAGGACGGCCGAGGCGAGCCCCATCGCCCCGGTCGTGACCCACCTCCGTCCCGGGACCCCGGAGAGCGCCGCCGCCAGCAGGGCGATGGAGCGGTGGCGGAGGAGGCGGCCCGCGAACCCCTCGGCCCAGAGGGCCACGGCGGGGTGGCGGAGGGTGAAGGCGAGGGACCCGAGGAGCAGGAGGGTGGAGGCGAGCAGCAGGGGGTCGAGCCAGCGGGTCGCCACGAGGGCGGCCGAGAGCCCCACCATCGCCACCAGCCGGAGGAGGGGCTGGAGGAGCGGGGGCGCGGGCCCGCGGGCGGCGGCCACGTCGTAGAGCCGGCCGCTGAGCTGGACGGAGGGGAAGGTGCGCCGGCGGAGCCAGATGGCGGCGAAGACGAAGAGGGGAGCGGAGGCCACCGGAAAGGGCCAAAGCGGGACGGGGCGGCCATCGGCCCCCGAGACGGTGGCGAGGAGCGTGGAGCCGTCGCCCACCCCTTTCTGCACGATGTACCAGCCGAGGCCGGAACCTCCCCGCCCCTCCCGCTCGAAAGCGGGGAGGAGGCTCTCGTTCGACCCGTTTGCGATGGCATCGCCCGTGGAGATGAGGGTCTGGCCAAGCACTTTCAGGGCTTCCCCCATCATGACGCGCCGGTAGTAGGTCTTCTCGTCTTGGGCGCGGGCAAAGCCATCCGCCGCGGGGCCCTGCTGCGCGGCGGCCGGGGCCAAGAGCAGCCCGCAAACCGCGACGGCAAAGAGCCCCCTCCAAACGGACCCTCCCATGGTGTTACCAGATGCCTTTGAACGTTTAATTATTTGGTTAGCGCCTAAAGTGCGAAATCGAAAACATCACGCGCGGGGATACTCCGTGTATCCGCACCTGCCGCACGCCTTGCGCCCCTCGTGGAGCGCCATGAGGACCCCAGGGCCGCAGCGGGGGCAGTTGTCCCGCGCGCGCTTGACCTTGCCCCCCTCGACCTTGTAGGCCCGGGCGACGCGACGTTCCTTCTCCTGCTTCTCGCCCATCTACTTCTTCTCGCCCTTGGAGGCCGCCTCCGCGCTCTTCGCGGGGGCGGCGGGCTTTTCCGCGGGCTTCGCTTCCGGCTTCTTCGCCTCCTCCTTCTTCGGAGCCTCCTTCTTCTCCGCGGGGGCGGGCTTCTCCTTCTTCTCCCCGCTCATCCGGCGCAGGATGTGGGGGGCCTCGACCCGCTTCAGGGCTTCGGGCGTCGCATAGACGCGGGCGAGGCCGGTCGCTCCGGGCCTGCCGTAGGCGACCCGGAGGCTCCGGATGGCCACCCGCTCCGACGGGACCTGCAGGGAGCCGGAGAGGGCCAACAGGGCGTCGGCCCGCGGGACCATGGGGCCCGCGAAGTCGAGGCGGAAGGCCACCTCCTCCCGCTCCAGGAGGGGATTCGGCCTCCGCTCCAGGAGGGTGACCGACGGCGGGGCCGCATTCGCGCCCTGCGCGGGGGCGGCGGGCTTCTCCGCCGGGGCCGGATCGGGGCTCACGCGAGCCTCACGGTTTCGAGGTTCATGGGACTGCGGGTTTCGATGCGGAATTGCTTGTAGATAAAGCTGGCGAGTTCGATGCACTTGGAGCCGTCCCCGTGGCAGGTGATGACCCGCTCGGGCCGGGGCGAGCAGCGGTGGACATACTCCACCAGCTCCTCCCGGTCGCTGTGGCCCGAGAAGCCGTCCACGGTCTCCACCTGGAGGCCGACCTTGATGGTCTCCCCCTCCCGCTGGACCTCGTTCCACCCCTTCTGGATGCGACGCCCCATGGTCCCCTCGGCCTGGTAGCCGACGAAGACGAGGGTGTTCTTGTCGCCGGGGGCGAGGTTCCGGAAGTGCTCCATCACCGGGCCGCCGTTCATCATGCCGGAGGTGGCGAGGATGATGGCCTGGCCCTTCTCGCCGATCTCGGCCCGCTTGGCGGGGCCGTCCACCTGGATGAAGAGGTCCGACAGGAAGGGGTTGTGGCCCTGGTGGAAGATGCGGTCCCGGAGGTCGCTGTTCAGGTATTCCGGGTAGGTGGTGTGGATGGCGGTGGCCTCGGAAATCATTCCGTCGAGGTAAATGGGGACCTCGGGGATGCGCTTCCTCCGCAGGGAGTCCTCCAGGACCAGCATGACCTCCTGGGAGCGGCCCACGGCGAAGGCGGGGATGAGGACCTTGCCTCCCCGGGCCAGGCTCCTCTGGATGATGGACTCGAGGCGTTCCTGGGCCTGCCGCCGGGTGGGCTGGAGGTCATCATGGGCCCCGTAGGTCCCCTCCATCACCAGGGTCTCGAGGCGCGGGAAATGAAAGGAGGCGCCGTCGAAAAGGAGTGAACGCTCGAACTTGAAGTCGCCGGTGAAAGCCACGTTGTAGGAGCCGTCGCCGATGTGGAAGTGGACCACGGAGGAGCCGAGGATGTGGCCCGCGTTCTGGAAGGTGACCTTGATGTCGGGGGCGATGTCGGTCACGTCGCCGAACTCTAGGGGGATGACGTGCTTGACGGCCTCCCGGATGTCGGCCGAGTCGTAGGGGACCTTCCGCCCCTCCCGGGCCGCCACCTCGAGGAAGTCGAGGGTCAGGAGGGCCATGAGGTCCCGCGTCGGGGGGGTGCAGTAGACGGGGCCGTCGTAGCCGAACTTGTAGAGGTAGGGGACGAGGCCGCAGTGGTCGAGGTGGGCGTGGGTCAGGACCACGGCGTCCAGTTGCGTGAGGGGCGAGGCTTCGGGGACGTAGAGGTAGGGGGTCGCGTCCTTGTCGGAGCCCGCGCTGATGCCGCAGTCCACCAGGACGCGGGACTCGGGGGTGGAGAGCAGGTAGGCGTTCCGTCCCACCTCCCGCCCCCCGCCCAGGGGGGTCAGGCGGACCCACTGGTCCCGGGGGGCCGAGGGGCGGTGGATTTTCTGGCCGATGCGGTGGAGGAGGACCTTCCGCTCCTCGGCCACGCTCCGCAGGAGGGCCCGGACCTGCCGGACCGTGGAGGAGGCGAGGGGCGGTGTCCGGACCACCTTGGGGGACCAGCCGATGGCCTTCGTGACCTCCCGGAGGGTGGAGCCCTGGCGCCCGATGACGAGCCCCGGTTTCTCGGCCTCGATGACCACCTCGCCTGTTTCCGAGTTGAAGAAGAGGTCGGTGATGCCGCTGTCGGGCGGGACAATTTCCCGGAGCGTCTTCTCGGCGGCCTCGGGGGGCGTGAGGCTCTTGGGGTCGGGCCGGATGGCGATGCGCTTCCTCAGTTCGCGGGCGAGGGTCCGGACCAATTCGTTGTTCTCGGCGAGGCGGCGGGACTCCGGGGTGTAGATGACCAGGACGGGCCCCTCGAACTGGACCGCGCTGACGGGAATCTCCTTCGGGAGCCTCCGCTGGACCTCCTGCCGCAGTTGGGCGATGACTTCCGATGCCATGGGAGTGGGAAACCGGCGGGCGCCGCTCGCCGCGCGGAGGTCCGGCCCTCTAGGAGAGGCGGTCCCGGACGCGCTTGATGGACTCTTCGGGGACGTGCTCGACGGCCCCGGAGGTGATTTTGACGACCTCGATGCCCTCCCCGGAGGCGGAGTCCCGCTTCATGGCGGCGTGGAGGGCCTGGACGGCGAGGGAGACCCCCTCGTCGAGGCTCATCTCCTTCTTGAAGTGCTCCTCGAGGACGCCGTAGGCGATGGGGCTCCCGCTCCCAGTGGAGACAATCGTCTTCTCGTCCAGTTGCCCGCCGACGGCGTCGATGGAGTAGACGGCCGGGCCCGTGGCGTCCACGCCCCCGGCCAGGAGCTGGACGTAGTAGGGGAAGTAGCGGTTGCCGTTCAGGATGTTGGCGAGGAGGGTGGACATGGCCCGGACCGACATGGGCTCGCCCCTCCGGAGGCGGTAGAGGCGCGCCTCCACGGCGACGATGCGCGCGAGGGTCTGGGCGTCCCCCACGAGGCCCGCGGTGGTCAGGGCCATCCGGTCGTCCACCGGGTAGATTTTCTTGGCGCTCTTGGAGGCGATGAAGTTGCCCATGGTGGCCCGCTTCTCGCTCGCCAGGACCACGCCGTCCTTGCAGACGAGGCCCACGGTGGTGGTCCCGTGGTAGAGCTGGCGCTTCAGGCTCTCCAGGTCGGGAGGAACGACTTCCATAAAACTCGTCCGGTGTTGGGGGCGGTGGATATATAAGGATTGCGCGACCGGCGACAGTCGGCGAAAAACATTATCCCTCCGCGGCCGTGAATTGACTCCATGATCCGCGAGGAGGAGGGCGACGGCCGCGAATCCGAGCGCGCCCGAACGGGTGTGGAGGGGTTCGACGACCTCTGCGGCGGCGGGCTCCTCCGGGACCACACCTACCTGTCGGCCGGGGCCGCGGGGTGCGGCAAGACCATCTTCGCCCTCCAGTTCCTCTACAACGGCGCCACGAAGTTCGACGAGCCCGGCATCTTCATCGCCACCGAGGAGCGCCCCGGCCGCATCCGGCGCAACGCGAAGAGGTTCGGGTGGGACTTCGAGGCGCTGGAGCTGAAGAACAAGATTGCGTTCCTCGACGGGACCTCGACCCGGGTCGGGATGCCCTCCACCGAGAAATACGTGGAGGTCCGGGGGCTCGACATGGACGCCATCCTCAACGACCTGGTCCGCATCCAGGAGGAGATCGGCGCCGTCCGGGCCGTCGTGGACTCCTGGTCCTCCCTCTCCTACATCTACGCCGACCCGGCCAAGGCCCGGACCGAGGCGCTCCGCCTGGCCGCCACCCTGGAGGCCCTGGGCATGACGGCCCTGGTGACCTCCGAGTGGGCCGAGGAGAGCCGGGCCCTCCCCGAGTCCTTCCTGGTGGACGGGGTGATTCTCTTCTACAACACCAAGGAGCCGGGGAAGAACTTCCGGTCCCGCTCCGTGGAGGTTTACAAGATGCGGGGCTCCGAGCACAGCCAGAAAATCCACCCCTTCGACATTACCCCCCACGGCATCGTGGTCCACGCCCGGGAAGAGATTCTCTGACTTCGAAACCTCTTTGACCCCCTCTCCCCACGCAGGAGCGTGAGCGGCGTCGAAAAGCGTCTGAGGGAACTGGGCCTCGAACTCCCCCCGGCCCCCGAGCCCATCGCGGCCTACGTCCCCACCGTCCGGACCGGGAGGTTGCTCTTCGTCTCGGCCCACATCCCGAGCGCGGGCCCGAAGATGCTCTACCGGGGCAAGGTGGGGAGCGACCTCACCCCGGAGCAGGGGGCGGAGGCGGCCCGGGCGGCCCTGCTGAACGCGCTGGCGAGCGTGAAGAAGGCCCTCGGCTCCCTGGACAAGGTGGAGCGCGTGGTGAAACTCACCGGCTTCGTGGCCTCCGCCCCGGGGTTCAACGACCAGCCTCGGGTGGTGAACGGTGCGTCCCATCTGCTGATTGACCTCTTCGGCGAGAAGGGGAAGCACGCCCGGGCCGCCGTCGGGGTGGCGGAACTGGCGATGGACTCGCCGGTCTATATCGAGATGGTTCTGGAGGTCAAATCGAAATGACCGCCCCCTCCCCCGACCTCCAGAAGCGGATGCTCCGCACGATGATTCTCATCCGCCGGTTCGAGGAGAAGACCAAGGAGGAGTACATGAAGGGGACGATGTATGGCTGGTACCACTCCTGCGTGGGGCAGGAGGCCATCCCGGCCGCGGTTTGCGCGGTGCTGAAAAAGGAGGACTGGGCCACCACGACTCACCGGGCCGACGGCCACTGCGTCGCGAAAGGCGCGGACCTGAAGAGACTGGTCGCGGAGGCGTTCGGCCGCGAGGGGGGCACGTTCAAGGGGCGCGGCGGGCAGGACCACTTCGGGGCGCCCGAGGTGAACATCCCGGTCGCCCTCGGCATCGTCGGCTCGCCGACGCTCCAGGCCGCAGGACTCGCCCTCGCGTGCAAGCGGGAGAAGAACGGGCGCGCGGTCGCCTGCTTCACCGGGGACGACGCCTCCAACATCGGCTTCTTCCACGAGGCGGCGAACCTGTCGTCCCTCTGGGACCTCCCGGTGGTTTTCGTGGTGGAGAACAACGGCTACGGTTGGACCACGCCCCAAGCGAAGCACACGAAGGTGAAGCGCATCGCGGAGAAGGCCGCGGCCTACGCCATGCCTGGGGTCACCGTGGACGGCAACGACGCGCTCGCGGTCTATGGCGCGGCGTTGGAGGCGTTCGACCGCGCCCGCTCGGGCGGCGGCCCGACCCTCCTGGAGTGCATCACGACCCGCTGGGAGGCCCACGCCATCGGCGACCCCGACACCTACCGGACCAAGGAGCAGAAAGCCGAACTGCGGAAGAACGACCCCCTCCAGAGGCTGCGGGAGAAACTGGAGAAGGCGGGCGTCGTGACCCCCGAGGCGGTCCAGGCGATGACCGCCGAGGCGGACCGGGCCATGGCCGAAGCGATTGCCTGGGCGAAGGCGAGCCCCGAGCCGAAAGTGGAGGACCTCGCGGAATATGTCTACGCCCCCGAGCCGCCGGAGGTGCTGGAGGGGAAGGAGCCGCCGAAGGACGCGAAGTGGACCAACATGGCGGTGAATGCCGCCATCCGCACCACCCTGGAGGAGGCGATGGCCGCCGACCCGCGGGTCTTCCTCCTCGGCGAGGACGTCTCGAACTCCATCTTCGAGACCGCGAAGGGGCTCGCCAAGAAGTTCCCCGACCAGGTCCTCGACACCCCCATCTCGGAGTCGGCCATCGCGGGCGCGGCCATGGGGGCGGCCCTCGCGGGCCAGAGGCCGGTGGCGGAAATCATGTTCCAGGACTTCATGTTCGTCGCCATGGACATGATTTTCAACGCGATTCCGAAGATGCGCTACATGAGTGGCGGGGCCCACACGGTCCCGCTCGTGATTCGCAGCCCCGGCGGCGCGGGGCTCAACTCCGGCGCGCAGCACTCCCAGTCCATCGAGGCGCTCTTCATGCACGCCCCGGGCCTCCGGGTGGTGTGCGCCTCGAACGCCTACGACGCCAAGGGGCTGCTGAGGGCGAGCCTGATGAGCCCCAACCCGGTCCTCTTCTTCGAGCACAAGGTGCTCTACCTGAGCATGGGGAAGGTCCCCCAGGCGGACTACGTGGTGCCCTTCGGCGTCGCGGACGTGAAGCGGGCCGGGAAGGACGTGACGGTGGTCGCGGTCCTCGGCATGGTCTCCAACGCCCTCAAGGCCGCGGACCAGTTGGCGAAGGAGGGAATCGAGTGCGAGGTGATTGACCCGAGGACCCTCAACCCGCTCGACATGGAGACGATTCTGGCGAGCGTCCGGAAGACAGGCCGCCTCGTCACGGTCGAGGAGGGGTGCTTCACCGGGGGGGTCGGGGCGGAGATTGCGGCGCGGGTCGCCGAGCGGGGGCTCGGCTTGCTGAAGGCGCCGCCGGTGCGGGTGGCGGCCCCCGACGCGCCGGTGCCCTACAGCCGGCCGCTGGAGAAGGCGTTCATCCCGAGGGTGGAGAGGGTGGTGGAGGCGGTGAGGGGGGTTGTGAAGAAGTGAAGACCGGAAACTACATAGACATCCTTTAAACCGTCCGGTGACCTCTTCCTCACATGCCCCGCACCGCCCTCGCCCTCGGATGCGGCGAGATGGGCACCATCGCCATCAAGGACATGGCGGCCACCGGAGTCTTCGACACCCTCGACATCGCGGACATCAACCTCGCCGCCGCGCAGAAGGTGGCGAAGGAGTGCGGCGGGAAGACGAAGGTAATCCCGCACCAGGTGGACGTGACCGACCGGGGCGCGCTGGTGAAACTGATGAAGGACCACGACGTGGTGACCTCGGCCGTCGGCCCCTTCTACCGGTTCGCCCTGCCGGTGGTGGAGGCGGCCATCGAGGCGAAGGCGAACTTCGTGGACATCTGCGACGACTTCGACGTGGCGACCAAGGTCCTCGAACTGGACGCGAAGGCGAAGAAGGCGGGAATCACCGTCGTCACCGGCATGGGGGGCTCGCCGGGGCTCACGAACGTCCTCGCCAAGTATGGCGCGATGCACCTCGACTCGGTGGACGAGGTGAGGATTGCCGCGGTCCAGTCGGCCGCCGACTCCAACGGGGGGCCTGCCATCGCCTACCACGTCTTCCACTCGATGCTCGGCACCGTCCCGACGTGGAACGAGGGAAAAATCCGGCAGGTCAAGGCCTTCGTCTCCGGCAAGGAGGTAGTGGAGTTCCCCAAGCCGCTGGGCTCCTTCGAGGTGTTCCACATCGGCCACCCCGAGCCCCTCACGCTCCCGCGCTACCTCCCGGGAGTCAAGCACGTCTCGATGAAACTGAACCTCCTGCCGCCGCTGGTGAAGGACATGATTGTCCAGATGGGAGGCCTCGGGATGTCCTCCTCCGAGCCGATGAACGTCCGCGGGATGAAAATCGCGCCGGTGGACTTCATGGCCTCCTTCCTGGTGAAACTCTCCAGCGACCCGATTCTCGCGGCCTTCCCGAAGGAGTCGGGGGTCCGCGTCACGGTCCGCGGCGAGAAGGACGGCAAGGCCACTCAGGTCGCGTTCGCCGGCGTCGGCCGGATGAACCAGGGAACGGGGCTCCCGATGTCGGTCGCTGCGCAGATGATTGCGCAGGGAAAGGTGGCCGTGAAGGGCGTCCACGCCCCGGAGGGAATCATCACCGAGAAGGAACGGGTCGAGTCCCTCATCCGGGAGATGTCAAAGCGGGGATTGCACGCGACGAAGAGCGTCACGCAGACGGAACAGATGGAATAACGCCGTTTCACGCTGGCCGGGGCGGAGGAGGAGGCGCAACCCGCGCCTTGGCCCGCGCCCTCCTTGGCTCCACCACCAGCCGCACGTAGGTGAAGGAGGTCGCGATGCCGACCCCCACGACGAGCGCCGCCGCGAGCCCGTAGGTCTCGTCCGCGAAGGCGAGGAACGCCAGGACCGCGAATGCCCCGCACGCCACCGCCGGCAGCGCCCGACCCCCGGGGACCCGGAAGGGACGGGGCGCGTCGGGCTGGGTCCGCCGCAGCCGGAGGACCGCGCCGGCGACCACGGAGTAAACGATGGCCTCGATGGAGGCCGCGACCAGCACCGGCAACTGCCACGCGCCGCTCACCGCCACCAGCAGGGTGAGGACCAGGGTGACCCCGAGGAGGAAGACGAGGGCGCTCCACGGAGTCGCATACTGGGGGTGGACCTTGGAGAGCGACTTGGGCAGCACCCCCTCCCGCGCCAGCGCGTAGGCCATCCGCGATGTCCCCATGATGCCCGCGTTGAAACTGGTGACCGTGGCGAGGACGCTCACGACCCCCATGACCGCGAGCAGCGCCGGGCCCCCCAGGGCGGGGGCGAACTGGAGGTGGGGCACCACGTTCCCCGGGGCTGCCAGTTGCTCCGCCGGCACGTAGAGGGACATGGCGAGGGTGAAGATGGCGTAGGAGCCCGTGAGCAGCAGAATCGCGATGGGCATCGCCCGCGGAATCCCCTTCTCCACGTCCTCCGCCTCCTCCGCCAGCGGGGTGATCCACTCGAACCCGACGAAGAGGAATACCGCCAGCGCCGCCGCGAGACCCAGCCCGGAGAGGTTCCCGAACGCAGGGAACGGGAGGGCCTGGCCCGCCGCCGCCCGCGACGGCCAGAGGAGGAGCGCCCCGATGGCGATGGCGAGAATGAGGCCGAACATCAGGAAACTGAGGACTTCCTGGGCACGCCCCGCAATCTCGATGCCCCGCAGGTTCACCGCGAGGGTCGCTAGGAGGAAGATGGTCGCCCACACCTGCGGGGGGACGCCGCCGGAGAATGCGGAGAGGACCGAGGCGAAGACGTAGGACTCGGCCCCCGCCGAGGCCACCGCCAGGAAGAGATAGAGGAACGTCAGCGTGAGGGCCGCCCGGTCGCCGAATGCCTTCCCCACGTAAACCCGCATCCCCCCGCTGTAGGGGAACATCGAGCAGAGTTCGCCGAAGCAGAGGGCGACCAGGACCCCGAGACCGCCCGCCCCGAGGATGGCCACCGCCACCCCCCAGCCGCCCACCGCCCCGAGGGCCGCCGCCGCCGCCGGGAACGACACCGAGGCGAGGGCGAGGCCCGCCGAGGCCGCCACCAAGTGACGCAGCCGCAGGACCCGGCGGAACTCCGCCATCAGGGCCAGAGGACCTGGGCGATGGCGTCCAGTTTCATCTGGTCCTTCTGCGGCCCGACGACGCGGATGGAGCCGTCGGCCAGGAGTTCCGCGCTCGACACCTGGCCGGTGAAAATGCGGACGAGGAGGTCCCCGGCGGTTTCAATCTTCAGGTCGGGCCGGTCCGGGAGGTTGCCCTCCAGGATGGACATCCTCAGGTCTTGGATGCGAATCCAGAAGTCCGCGTCGAGGTCGGAGGCCCGGATTTGGATGGTCCGGTTCCATCCTCTGGCAAGCCGCTCGACCCCCCGGTTCCCGTTCACCAGGTTCGCGAAGGCCTGCAGGTAGAGCAGGATTTCCGAGGAGGTGGCCATGGCCGACCCTCTCGCGCGGGACGCTTAAAGGTCCTCCGGCCGGTCGGTTTATAGGGGGCCCGCCCCAGGCGCGGGAATGGAGGCCCGCATCCGCGTGGACCCCTCCCGTTCCACCGGCCCGGTGGACCCCCGCATCTACTCCCAGTTCATCGAGCACATCGACGGCTGCATCTACGGCGGCCTCCTCGACTCGAAGTTCCGGCCCCGGCAGGCGGTCCTGGAGAAAGTCCGCGCCCTCCGGCCCCCGGTCGTCCGCTGGCCGGGGGGGCTCTTCGCCGACGAGTATCACTGGGAGGACGGCGTCGGGCCCCCGGAGAGGCGGCCGGTCCGCAAGAACTACTGGCGGCGGCTCGGGCGCAAACTGGGGCCCCCGGAGCCCAACTCGTTCGGGACCGGGGAGTTCCTCGATTTCTGCCGCGCGGTGGGAACCGAGCCCTACGTCAACGTGAACGTGGGCACCGGGACCCCGGAGGAGGCGGCCCGGTGGGTCGGGCATGTGCGGGGAAAGGTCAAACTGTGGGGCATCGGGAACGAACTCTACGGGTGGTGGGCGACGGGCCACATGCCTCCCGAGAAATACGGCCGCCGCTTCGTCGAGTTTGCCCGGGCCATGCGGGCCGTGGATCCGGGCATCGAACTGGTGGCGGTCGGGGCGGACGGCCATCACTGGCCGAAGTGGAACCCGGCCGTTCTGCGGGAGGCGGGCCGGGAAGTGGACCACCTCGCGATTCACTTCTACTTCCCCGTGGACAACACCCTCTGGGTCCTCCTCGGGCGGCCCCGGCGCGACCATTCCGGGGCCTTCCTGGCGCTCCAGGCATCCCCGCTGCTGGCGGAGGAGAGGCTCCGGGCCGCGGCCGAGTCGGTGAGGGCGGCGGGTTCCAGGGCGAAAATCGCCATCGACGAGTGGAACGTCCTCTGGGGAATCCGGGACCACTGGAAGTGGGACTGGACGTGGCAGGAGGGGCTCTGGGCCGCGGGGATGTTCCACGCGCTCCACCGCCTCGGGCCCGCGGTCTCCATCGGAAACTACGCCCAGTTGGTGAACCTCCTGGGGCTCATCCGGGCCTCGGACTCCGGGGTCGTCGTTTCCCCGGTCTATCGCGCGTTCGAACTCTACCGCGACGGGGTGGGCGAGGGGGCGGCCGTCGAAGTCCAATCCCCCGCCTACGACGCCCCGCGCCTGGAGGGGTTGCCGGCCCGGCCGGGCGTTCCCCTGCTGGACGCTTCGGCCCTCCGGGATGGGCGCGTCCTCCGGCTTTTCGTCGTGAACCGCAGCCCCGCAACGCCCGTTCAGGCGGAGGTGGACCTCGGGGGGTTCGAGTTCGCCCGGGCCGAGGCGCGCCGGATTGCCCCGGGGCCGTGGGCCCGGAACACCCCCGAGAGGTCCGACGCGGTCGCCATCGAAGCCGTGGAGCCGCCGAAGGGCCCGCGGTTCCCCTGGACATTCCCTGCCGCGTCGGCGACCCGGTTCGACTTCACCGGCTGAAGCGGAACTTTCCGGCCGCCGCGGGCGAAACGGTTAGGATGCGCTCCCGCCATCTGCGCGGATGGCGAACGCCGGGACCCTCGCGCTGCTGGCGCTGCCGGCCCTGCCGCTCCTCCTCGCCGCCTGCGCCTCGGTCCCCTCCCCGCCGCCGCTCCCCTCCCCGACCGGGACCCCGCTTCCGAACTTCTCCTTCGCCAACGACTTCGGCAACTGCTCCGCGGCCGCGGCCCCCGTCGAGATGGGCACATCTCCCGGGGAAGTCCGCATCGCGGGAGAGGTGGCGGTCCCGAACCCCTGCCAGAAACTGAGCGCGTGGCCCCGCGTCTCCCCGGGCCAAGTCGTCCTCGACATCACCCGCAAGCCCTCGGCCGAGGCGTGCGTCCAGTGCGCGGGCGCCATCCCCTTCGCGGCCCGGGTCGGGAGTTTGGCCCCGGGGGTGACCGAGGTCCGGGTCACCCTGAACGGGACCGAGGTGGGCAGCGCCACCCTCTACGTCCCCCGGCCCGGCGACCCCGCCCCGGCCTGCGGAGGGGTCGCGGGGCTCTCCTGCCCCGCGGAGCGCCGGTGCGTGCCGACCGGGACCTTCCCCGACGCCGGGGGCTACTGCGTCCCCGCGGGGGGCGCGTGACCTTGCGCGGCGTCCTCATCTACAAGAACTTCCCCACCGAGGGGCCCGGCCTCCTCGCGGAGGTGCTCGACCGCCGCGGAATCCCTTGCGCGGTGGCGGAGCGCGGCCGCGGCCAGCCCCTCGACCCCCGCGGGTTCGGCGCCATCGTGGTCCTCGGAGGCCCCCAGAGCGCAAACCACAGCGACGTGGCGACGCGCCGTCTTCTTGTCTCCATCCGCAATATCGTGGCCGCCCGGACGCCCTTCCTGGGCATCTGCCTCGGGGCCCAGATGCTGGCGAAGGCCCTGGGGGCCCCCGTCACCCGGAACCCCGTGCCGGAGTATGGCGGCGGCGCGGTCCGGCTGACCCCCGCGGCCCGGGGGGACCCGCTCTTCCAGGGGCTGCCCCGGCGCCTTCCGGTCTTCCAGTGGCACGGGGAGACCTTCGGGGTCCCCCGGCGCGGGGTGCTTCTGGCCGAGGGGAGCGCCTGCCGGAACCAAGCGTTCCGCGTCGGCCGGGCGTGGGGGCTCCAGTTCCACAACGAGACGACCCCGGAGATGGTGGAGGTGTGGGCCCGCCTGGGGGCCCGGGAGTTGCGGAGTGCGGGGGTGGAGCCGCGGCGGATGGTGGAGGCCTACCGGCCCCGCTCCCGGGCCATTTTGAGGGCCGGGGAGCGGGTGGCGGAGAACTTCCTGCGGGCGGCGGGGCTTGCCTAACCCCGCAGCCTCTCCAGTTCCCTCCGCACCCTCCGCAGCCGCTCCAAGTCCAAATCCACGGTAAGGACCTCCTCCTTGTCCTCCCCCGTCGCCGCCCCCAGGATGCCCCACGGCGCCGCTGCCAGGCTCCGCCCCGCGAACCCCGGGGCCACCGAGCCCGCCTTCAGGAGGAAGGAGCCCAGGTCGAACGCCCGGGCCACATACATCGCCCGCCGCCCCTCGCCGGTCTCGTCCCCGGGCCTCTTCCGGGAGACGACCGGATTGAACACCAGGTCCACCCCGGAGAGGGCGATGGCGGTCTGCGGGTAGAGGACGTCGGCGCAGACGAGGAGGCCCGCCGTCCCGAGGGGGGTCTCCCACCGGCGGAGCGACGCCCCGGGGCGGATGCCCCACTTCCGCTCCAGGACGGTCGGATGGTTCTTGGGCTGGGCGCCCACCCTCTCGCCCTTCGAGTAGAGGACGCCGACGTTCCGGTCCCCGGCGATGACGTTTCCCGCCAGCAGCACGCCGTGCTCGCGGGAGACCCTCTCGTAGAACCCGCGGACGGCCGGCTCGGTCTTCCGGGAGAACTCGTCGCAGGGCTCCTCGTAGGGGAGGCGGAAGAAATACTCGGGGAGGCAGAGCGCCTCTGCCCCCTCGCGGGCAGCCCCGGCCGCCATCTCGGCGGCCCGCTCCAGGTTCTTCTCCAGGGAGGGATGGACCACGGTCTGGAGGAGCGCCGCGCGCGTCATCCCTTTGGCTTCGCCCCGCGAGGGAAGAAGAATGGCGCCCGCTGCGAAG
>CAZANW010000009.1:0-13154 GCA_964486625.1 uncultured Halobacteria archaeon | reverse complement strand
CGTCATCCCTTTGGCTTCGCCCCGCGAGGGAAGAAGAATGGCGCCCGCTGCGAAGCCGGACGAGACCGTCGACGCCCTCGGCTACATGTGCCCCATCCCCATCGTGATGCTGGCGGAGAAGGTCCACAGGATGGAGCGGGGGCGCGTTGTGGAGCTGCTCGCCGACGACCCCGCGGCGAAGGAGGACGTCCCCGCGTGGTGCCGGAGGACCGGCAACGACTATCTGGGCATGGAGGCCGAGGGCGACCGGCTGACTTTCCGGGTCAAAAAGAGATAAGGAGAGGTCTTTTGCCCGGGAGACCGAGGAGTTTTCATGGCCTCGCAGGTGACCCGCGCCCGGGAGCCGGTGGAGCGGGGGCCCCGGAAGATGGCCCTCCTCGCCCACTCGGGGACCTACGACCACCTCTACCAGGCGGTGGCGCTCGCGGCGTCGGGGGCCGCCATGGGGTTCGAGGTCCACCTCTTCCTCTCCTTCTGGGCCCTCCAACGGCTCGTGAAGGGCGACGTGGACGAGGTGGACGTCCCGGCCTACGCCGCCCATCACCGGGAGGCCCTGGAGCGGGGGCGGAAGGGGGCGCGGATTCCCTCCCTGAGGAAGATGCTCGACGACGCCCGGGCCGTCGGGCCGGTCGAGGTCTACGCCTGCTCCACCTCGATGAAAATTTTCGGAATCACGGAGGCCGAGGCGCGCGAGGTCGCGGACGAGGTCCTCGGGACGGCGGCCTTCCTCGACCGGGCGCAGGGGGCCGAGGTCTTCCTCTTCATTTGAGGTTCGAGATTTAAGAGGGGGAGAACTCACGGAGCCCCATGGCCATTCGAACCGTCGGCGTCCTCGGCGCGGGTATCATGGGCCACGGCATCGCCCAAGTGTGCGCCACCGCCGGGCTCGACGTGGTCCTGCGGGACGTGGCGCAGGCCCCGCTCGACGCGGCCCGGAGGAAAATCGAACAAAGTCTCGGCAAGTTCGTCGAGAAGGGGTCGCTGACCCGGGACGGGGCGGCCGCAGCCCTCGGCCGCATCCGGGCCGCCACCGACCTCGCCGCGGCGGCCCGGGCCGACTTCGTCATCGAGGCGGTCCCCGAGAACCTGGAACTGAAGCGCGCGGTCTTCCGGGAACTCGACTCCCTCGCTCCCCCCGCCACCATTTTCGCCAGCAACACCTCCCAGTTCACCATCGCCAGCCTCGCCGCGGCCGTGAAGCGCAGGGACCGGTTCATCGGGATGCACTGGTTCAACCCGCCGCAGTTGATGGCCCTCATCGAGGTGGCCCGCATCCCCGAGACCTCCGACGGGACGCTGCGGGCGACCCTCGACCTGTCCAGGCGGCTCGGAAAGGACCCGGTGGTCTGCAAGGACTCCAAGGGGTTCATCACCACCCGGGCCATCAACGCCTTCCGCCTCGAGTGCTTCCGCATCCACGAGGAGGGGGTCGCGGGCCCCGAGGAGATTGACAAGGCCATCAAGCTCGCCTTCCGCCACCCCATGGGCCCCTTCGAGCTGGCCGACTTCGGGGGGCTCGACACGATTCTCGCGGTGGAGGAGTCCCTGGCCGAGACCTACGGGGAGCGGTTCCAGCCCCCGGAGGTCCTGAAGCGGCTGGTGAAGGAGGGGCGCCTGGGCCGGAAGAGCGGGAAGGGGTTCTACGACTACAAGTGACCGCCGAACGATTTCGAACCGTCCTCCTCATCGCCGCCGCCCTGGTGGCCCTCGGGCTCTTCTACTGGCTCTCCTCCTCCATCGGCTTCCTCCGGCCCGAGTCGGGCCTGCGGGAGAAGGTGGCCGCCGCCGGGCCCGCGGGCCCCCTCCTGCTCGTCGGGGCGATGGTCGTCGCGGCGGTGGTCGTCTTCATCCCCAACTCCCTTGTGGCTGCCGCGGGCGGGGCGCTCTTCGGCTTCCCCGTGGGCTTCGCTTCCGCAGTGGCGGGACAGGGCTTGGGGGCGGTGATCTCCTACGGAATCGCGCAAGGGGCGGGGCGCGCGCCCCTCCGGTGGGCCCTGGGGGGGGCGGTGGACCAGGTGGCGGAGTTCTGGAAGCGGCACGGCTTCGCGGGCATCCTGCTGCTCCGGCTCCTGCCTTTCGCCTCCTTCGACGCCGTTTCCTACGCCTCGGGGGCCGTCGGGGTCCCCCTGCGGACCTTCGCCCTCGCCACCCTCTTGGGGATGCTCCCCTCGACCGCCGCCATGACCGCCCTGGGGGACTTCCTCCTCGGGTGGGAGGGGGCCCTCTACCTGATTACCGGGGCGGCCGTGGTCCTGATGTTCGCCCTGCCGCTGCTCCGGAGAAAGAAATAGAAAGTATATAGGAACAAGCCCCGGGACGCCGAGCCATGGCAAACCTCATCGCCGACCGGCGCTGGTTCTCCCACTTCCTCGGCTCCCTGGTCCTCTACGGGACTTTCGCGGTCCTCCTCCTCTCGTCGGTCCTGGCGTAGGGCCAAAACATTCTTTTCCGTCCCTCCCCAGCCGGGGGATGCGCCTGGAAATCACGGTCCGGCTCAAAACGGGGGTCCAGGACCCCGAGGGGGAGCACACCGCCCGGGCGCTCCGGACCCTGGGGTTCAAGGACGTGAAAGGGGCCCGGACCGCCAAGGTCTACTCCGTGGAGGTGGGGGCCGGGAGTCCGGAGGAGGCGGTGAGGGAGGGGGAGGAGATGTGCAGAAAACTGCTCGCGAACCCGGTGATTCAGGAGTTCGCGGTGCGAGCGGTTCCGGAGTAGCCCCGCGAGCCGCCCCGATGGAGGCCGAACTCGCAGCCCCCATCCCCATCACCGACGGCCGCGGCCGCCTCAACCGGGTCGCCGCGGGCTGGTCCCGCCGCCCCGTCCAGGAGTGCAGCATCGAGGGGCGCTGGCCCCGGAAGAAGCGGTGGCACTTCTGGCTGGTGACCTCGGACACCCACCTCGCCGCGCTCACCTTCGCCGACGTGGACTATCTCGGGCTCGCCCACATCGCCTTCTGGAAATACGGCTCGCCCGATGCCGTCGCGAAGGGGGCCCTGAGGTTCGGCGGATGGCGCCTCGCCATCCCGGACGGGGCGAGCCGGGGGCCCGCGTTCACCGCCTCGGGGATGGGGCTCCGCCTCTCCATCGAGGAGTCGCCGGCGGGGGCGAAACTGAGCGCGCGGAGCCGGCGAATCTCCCTCGACATCGATGTCGAGCGCCCTCCGGGCCACGAGACCCTCAACGTCCTGGTCCCGTGGAGCGACAAGCGGTTCCAGTTCACCTCCAAGCAGAACTGCCTCCCCGCCCGCGGCGTGGCGGTGGTGGACGGGACCGAGCACAGGTTCGGCCCGGAAAACCACGGTTTCGCGACCCTCGACTTCGGGCGCGGGGTGTGGCCCTACCGGGCCGAGTGGAACTGGGCGACCGCGGGCGGGGTCCAGGGGAACCGCATCGTGGGTTTCAACCTGGGGGCGAAGTGGACCGACGGGACCGGAGTCACCGAGAACGGGGCGTGGGTGGACGGGAAACTCACCAAGATTCACGGCGACGTGGTCTTCCACTACGACCGGCGCGACCTGATGAAGCCCTGGACCGTCCGCGGGGACGGGGTGGACCTCCGCTTCGACCCGATGAAGGCGAACCCGCTCCGCATCCCGCTGGGCGTCGTTTCGGTGAACAACCGGCAGTGCTACGGGAGGTTCTCGGGAACCGTCGCTGGAGTCGAAATCCGGGATTTGATGGGTTCGGCGGAGGATTTCCGGGCCCGGTGGTGAGAGGCCGCGGCCAACTAATTATAGAGAGACCGCTCGAACCCTCCCCATGCTCGACAAACTGGGCGTCTCCCTCCGCGACGCCCTGAAGAAACTCGCCACCTTCGGCCGCATCGACAGGGAGGCGGTCGAGGCGACGGTGAAGGAGGTCCAGCGCGCCCTCCTCCAGTCCGACGTGAACGTCCGGCTTGTCATGGAGATGTCCAACTCCATCCGGAAGCGCGCCCTCGACGAGAAACCC
Source organism: uncultured Halobacteria archaeon (assembly GCA_964486625.1). Classification (GTDB taxonomy): domain Archaea; phylum Halobacteriota; class Syntropharchaeia; order JACQPP01; family JACQPP01; genus JAWCQZ01. The sequence goes on along the minus strand of CAZANW010000009.1, from coordinate 9,203 downwards.
GCGCCGGGAATGACCGCCCGCGACCACGTCCTGAAGGTGGTCTACGAGGAGATGGTGAAACTGGTCGGCAAGCCGGCGCCCGTCGAGTTGAAGCCCCAGACCATCCTGCTGGTCGGCATCTACGGCGCGGGGAAGACAACGACCGCCGCGAAAATTGCGCGCCACTTCCAGAGGAAGGGGCTCCGGGCCGGGGCCATCGGGGCGGACGTCCACCGGCCCGCGGCCGTGGACCAGTTGAAGCAACTCTGCGACAAACTGGGGGTCCCGTGCCACGCGGAGCCCGGAGCCAGGGACCCCGTCAAGGTGGTCCGGCAGGGCCGCGAGGCGCTCAAGGGTCAGGAGGTCGTCGTCGTGGACACCGCGGGCCGCCACGCCCTCGACGGCGACCTCATCCGGGAGATGAAGGCCATCGCCGCCGAACTGAAGCCCGACCACCGCTGGCTCGTGATGGACGGCGCCATGGGGCAGTCGGCCCGGGACCACGCCCGGGCGTTCCACGAGGCGGTGGGGCTCACCGGGGTCGTGGTGACGAAACTCGACGGGACCGCGAAGGGGGGCGGCGCGCTGGCGGCCGTGGCGGAGTCGGGGGCTCCCATCGCATTTCTTGGGGCGGGCGAGCACCCGGAGGACTTGGAGAGGTTCGAGCCCGACGGCTTCATCTCGCGCCTCCTCGGCATGGGGGACCTGAAGGCCCTCCTGGAGCGGGCGCAGGAGGCGCTCGAAGGGAAGGAGATTGACGTCAAATCTCTCGCCAAGGGCAAGTTCACCCTCGACGACCTCTACGACCAGTTGAGGGCCCTCGACCGCCTCGGGCCGCTGAAGAGCGTGATGTCGATGCTGCCCCTGGGTGGCATGGGGGCCAACGTGGACGACAAGACCTTCCAGGCCACCAAGCAGAAGTTGGGGCGCTTCCGGGTGCTGATGGACTCGATGACCGCGGAGGAGCGGGCCGACCCGAAACTCATCTCGGGCTCGCGGGTGGTCCGCATCGCGCGGGGGGCGGGGGGCCGGGTGGAAGACGTCCGGGAACTGCTGAAGTATCACAAGACGATGCAGCAGGCGCTGAAGCAGATGACCGGTTCCCGGGAGTCAATGCGGAAGTTGATGCGCCAGTTCGGGGGATAGGGAATTACGACGGGCAAGAAAGGTTTAAATCCGGCCCCCCGGCCTCTCCGGATGCGAACCGCCGTCGTTGTCTTCGCGTTGGCCCTGCTCCTCGGGGCCTCCGCGGCCCTCGCCCAGGAGAACAACACGAGCAGCCCCTCCCCCTCGCCCAACGCCACGGCGAGCCCCTCCCCCAGTCCAGCCCCGTCCCCGACGCCGAACGCCACGGCGAGCCCCGCCCCCCAGACCGGCCGGCTGAAAATCATCACCACCCCCGTGGACGGCGACATCCTCCTCGACCGCGCCGTCGTCGGGACCGGCCTCTACGTGAACGACACCTACCCCGCCGGCTCCTACCGCCTGGAATTCGGCTTCGTGAAGGGCTACACCGCCCCGCTCTCCCGGGTCGTCATCGTGGAGCCTGGAAAACTCAACTCCTTCTTCGGCGAATACATCTCCCGGGCGGCGACCGCTCCGCGCGTGACGGTCGCGCGGGAGGTGGCGCCCACCAGCCTCTCGACGGGGGACACGGTCAACGTGATTCTCCGGCTCGCCAACGAGGGCACGGCCAACGCGGTGAACGTCAGCCTGGTGGACGCGCCCCCGGCCTGCGTCTCCGGCGCGACGGGGGAGACCCGGTGGAACGGGACCCTCGCTCCGGCCGAGAGGAAGAGGCTCACCTACACCGCCACCGCGGCCAAGGGAGGGCTCTGCATCTTCGAGTCGCCCCGGGTGGCCTACGAGGGCGAGGATGGGACCGCCTACCGGGCCACGGCCGAGGACGCCAGCATCTCCATCGCGGCCAAGGCGGAGCCGGAGCCCAAGTTGCTGGTGGACAAGAGCGCGAAGTCCGAGGCGTCGGTGGCGGAGAACATCGTCATCACCACCAAGCTCCAGAACGTCGGCAACGCCCCCGCCCTCCGGGTCCGGATGAACGACACGGTCCCGGACTGCGCCAAGGTGGTCAACGGCGACACCACATTCGCCGGCGACATCCCGGCGGGGGAGGCGCGCACGGTCTTCTACGAGGTCGAACTGAAGAAGCCCGGGCCCTGCCTCTTCGACGTCTCGCGGGCCTCCTACGAGGGCCCGGGCGGAAAGACCTACCAGGCCTCGGCTTCGGGCCAAGTGAACGTCCTGGTGAAGGAGAAGGCCTTCGCGGAGACCCTGGAGTCCCTGACGAAGCCCATCACTGTCATCGCCGGGGCCATCGGCGCCATCATTTTCATTTTCACCCTGGTGAAGAAGACCCACTCGAAGGCCGCCGAGAAGGTCACCGAGAGGAAGAAAAAGGAGTAGTCAGTAGCCACGCTCCACTGTGTAGTTGGCGAACTGGAGCAGCAACTCCTTCGCCCGGCTCTCCTTCAGCGGCGCGATGGCGCGGACCGCCCGGTCCCGGAATTGGCGCGCCCGCCGGGCCGCGTAGTCGATGGAGCCGAGGTCCCGGAGGGTGCGGAGGGCGGCCGCCACCCCCCGGCGCCCGGCCCGGTTGGGGTCGAAGCCCCGGGCTGCGGCGTGGATGGCGACGAGCGTCTTCTTCTTGCGCTGGAGGTCGATGCCCACGCTCTTGCCGAGCCGCTCGTCGGTGGCGGTGAGGCCCAGGATGTCGTCCTGAATCTGGAAGGCGAGGCCGGCGTTCCACCCGTAGGCCTCGAGGCGGGCCACGGCGGCGGGCGGTCCGCCCGCGAGGAGGGCCCCGAGGCCCGCCGAGGCCCGGAGGAGGGCGGCGGTCTTGAGCCCCACCATCCGGAGGTATTCCGCCTCGGTCACACGGGAGCGCGTCTCGAACGCCATGTCGAGGGCCTGCCCCTCGCAAATCTCGACGCACGCCTCCGCGAGCATGGAGGCGGCCCGGTCCCGGCGGGCGGGGTCGGCCCGGGTCCCGCCCAGTTCCTGGAAGGCGCGGGCGAAGAGGGTGTCCCCGGCGAGAATCGCGAGGGGCAGGCCGAACTTCACGTGGACCGTGGGGACCCCCCGCCGCAGGGTGTCCCGGTCCATGATGTCGTCGTGGATGAGGGTGAAGGTGTGGACCAGTTCGACGGCGGCGGCGGCCGGGAGGAGCGAGCGGGCGTCGCCACCGGCGGAGGCGCCGGAGAGGAGGAGCAGGGCGGGCCGCATCCGCTTCCCTCCCGCGCGGAGGAGGTGGCCGCAGGCCCGCGAGAGGTCGGGCACGGCGACCGCGTTGCCGCGGGCCAGTTCCCGGTCCACGCGGCGGGCGAGGCGGGCGAGTTCGGATTGGAGCCCCGGCCCGCTCACAACAACCCCCTCTGCTGGAGAATCTCCCGTGTCGTCCCCGTGAAGAGGACTAACTGCCTCCGCAGGTCCCCGGGGGTCCGGCAGCCGGTGAGGAAGCAGGCGGTCCGGAGTTCGGCCTCCATGAACTGGAGGAGCCTCTCCACCTCCGATTCGCCCTTCAGGGCCGCCCGCATGAAGGGGAGGCCCGCCGAGGCCGCGGTCGCCCCGAGGGCGATGGCCTTGGCGGCGTCGAGGCCGGTCCGGACGCCCCCGGTGGCGACGAGCGGCAGGCCCGCGGAGCGGCACTCGACGATGGAGACCGGCGTGGGGATGCCCCAGGTGCGGAAAACCCCCCCGAGGTCCTCTTGGAGGGCGTTTCCCCGGGCCCTCGCCCGGAAGGCCTCGACGGGGGCGAAGTTGGTCCCCCCGAGGCCCCCGACGTCGAGGGCGGCAACGCCGGCCCGCTTCAGCGCCTCCGCCACCTCGCGGCTCAGCCCCGCCCCGGTTTCCTTGACAATCACCGGCCGGTTCACCCCCTTGCACACCCTCTCCACCATCTCCAGGCAGCCCCGCGCCTGGACGTCCCCCTCGGGCTGGACCGCCTCCTGGAGGAAGTTCAGGTGGATGGCGACGGCGTCGGCCTCAATCATGTCAATCACCCGCTGGACCCCCTCGGGGCCGTATTTCCGGAGTTGCGGGACCCCGATGTTCCCGTAGACGAAGGCGTCGGGGGCCATCTCCCGGACCACCCGGTAGGACTGGACCAGGGACTTGTCTTCGAGGGCCGCCCGCTGGGAGCCGACCCCGATGCCGACGGAGGCCTTCTGGGCGGCCCTCGCCAGCCGGGCGTTGATTTTCTCGGTGGCGGGGTGGCCGCCGGTCATCGAGGCGATGAGGAGGGGGAGGCGGAGGGTCTTGTCAAGAAATTTCGTTTCCAGAGAAATCTCTTCGCGGTCGATCTCCGGGAGGGCGTTGTGGAGGAGGCGGACCTCGTGGAAGAAGGGGGGCCCCTCCACGTCGTTCCGGGTCGCGAGGATGCGGATGTGCTCCAGTTTCCGCTTGGACGTCTGCTTCGATTTCTTCATCGAATCCCCGTCCCGACCGCCCCGCCCCGGAGGAACTTCCGGACGTTGCCAGGCCTCTCGCCGCTGAAGACGAAGGCGGCGACACCCCGGCGGGCGAGGGCGCGCAACTCGCGGACCTTCCCTTCCATGGCTCCGGTCACATCCCCCTCCACAGGGAAGAAATCGACCCGCTCGCCGCGCCCGAGGACCGGCACGGGGCGACCCTCTCTCAGGACCCCTTCGACATTTGTCGCCATGCCGACCCTGCGGGCCCCGAGGGCGAGGGCGAGATGGGAGACGATGCGGTCGCCCGAGAGGACCCGGAAGCCCTCGTGGGAGGGGACGACGGCGCCGTAGAGCACCGGCAGGAACCCCGCCGCGAGGACCCTGCGGACGGGCTCCTTCAGCCCCGCGAGGCCCCCCGCGCTGAAGGGGTCCACGGGGACCGGCGCGAGTCCGGCGCGGGCCAGCCCGTCGCACACTTCGCGGTCGAGGGCGAGGACCGAGCGGTGGACCCTCCAGGGCGGCTCGCCGCGCTCGACCGGGCCGTGGCCGAAGGAGCCGGCGCCGTGGACGAGGATGAGAGGCGGATGGCCTTTCAGCTCACGGGCGATGCGGCCGAGGACCTCCCGGCGGACCCGGGGCCTCCGGTCGCCCGATGTGAGGAGGCTCCCCCCGAGTTTGAGGACTATCATCGGCCGACTACCAGCCCGCCCGGTTCCGGCTTCACGACCCTCGGAATGCCACCCGCCTTCCGGATTGCGCGCGTCACCGGCCCCGGCTCCCGGGCGAGAGCCACCACGCATCCCCCGCCCCCCGCGCCGGTGAGTTTCGCCCCGAGGGCCCCGGCCTCCATCGCTCCGCCGGCCATCGCCCGGAGCCGGGGGGTGGAGACGCCGAGCGCGTCGAGAAGGAAGCCGTTGGCCTCCATGAGGCGCCCCAGTTCCTCCAGGTCGCCGCCGCGCAACGCCCGCGCACCGCGCCTTGTGAGATTCCCGATGATTCCCAGCGTCTCCCGGGCCGAGGGGAAGCGCCGCAGCGCCGCCACCCGCGCCACCAGGGTCCCGGTGTTACCCCTCTCCCCCGAGTCGCCGAGAACGATGGAGCAGCGTGGCAGGGGCAAGGCGTTCCCCCCCGGAATGAGTCTTGCGCCGCCCAGAGTGGAGACGAGGGTGTCCATGGGGCTGGCCCGCCCCTGGACCCGCCGCTCCACCTCGCGCGCGCGAGCGGCCATCTCCTGCGGCTTGGCCCTCCGGCCCAGGGCGGCCCCCGCGGCTCCGAGGAGGGCGACGGAGAGGGCGGCCGACGAGGCGAGGCCGCGGCCCGGAGGGATGTCGGAGAAGATGCGAAGGCGGAGGCCGGGGAAGGGGCCCTCCTCCCGGAGGAGGGCGAGGGCCTCCCGGACGTAGGGGCTGCGGGCCGCCGCGCGGGGGAGGAGGGAGGTCCCGCGCGCCTCCCGCGCCTCGACGCGGGTCCGGAGGGAGATGGCGCACGCCAGGGCGGGCTCCCCGTAGACCACCGCGTGCTCCCCCAGGAGGCAGACCCGGCCGGGGGCCGATGCGACCGCCATCGGTATGTCGAGGGGCGGGCATTACTATAGCGTTGTATGGCTTCCGAGACCCTCGCCGCCCCGTGGAGCATCCAGCCCCTCTGGTCCCTCTGCGTCCACTGCATGCAGCACCCGGAGGACGAGCGCTCCCTCCAGAAACTGCTCGCGGAGTGCCGGGGCGCGGGCCGCACCGTGATGCGGAGGACCCACCAGGCGGGCCTCCTCTCGACCCGGGTCGCCTTCCGCCCCTACCGGGGGGAGGGGGCCATCTCGGTCTCCCAGACCATCCCCCAGTTCCTCACGCGGGGGCGGAGCACGGACGCCGTCGCGGCCCGGGTCCGCCTCCGCCTCACCCGCCGGTTGAAACTGGGCATCCTCTACGATGACTCCTCCTCGATGACCGCCCGGTGGAGGAACCAGTACTTCCCCTACAAGCCGCTGACCGAGGAGACCGCTCCCCAGACCGGGGCCAAGGTTGGGGCCCTCTGCCTCCTGGAGGGGTTCGGGCGGGAGGCGGACCTCCTCTTCGCCGCCTTCGGCTCGGGGGTCGCGGGCCCCTATTTGCGCCGGATGGACATCTACCGGACCCTGCTGGGGAGGAACGGCTCGGGAGGGACGCGCCTCGACCTCGCCCTCGACGCCCTCCTGCGCCACCCGTGGAACTCCTCGGGGGGGACGCGCGTCGTGGTCGTCCTCACCGACGGGGTCCCCGAGACGGGGCGCCAGGTCGCCGAGGAGGACGTGGAAATCCAGCGGCGGGCCCTCGTCCAGGTCCGGAAACTGCTGGCGGGGGGGACTGGAGTCGTCTGGGTCCCCATCCTCACCGACGAGCGGCTTGCCCGGTTCCGCGTCGGGGAGTACGACGCCGTCTCCTTCGCGGAGCGGCTGGCCCGCATGGGGGCCGAGGTGTCGCCGGTCAAGGAGACCGAGCACCTCCTGGAGGCCCTCTTCGGGGGGGTGGCGCGCCTCCTCCGCCGCTGGGAGGAGAGCGAGGGCAAGCACCTGCTGTCGGGCGGGACCTGAAGAGCCCGCGGCGGCCGGAGAAACAAGAGGGTCGCTCGGGTTCTCGCGACGGACGACTCTTCTCTACGGCAGGGTGATTTCGCGGGCGCCGCCCGGGGCCCGGCCCGCGGCGAGGCGGTAGGCCCACCGCCGCCGGTTCCCGCCCCGCTCCAGGACCCCGGCCCGGTGGAGGCGGGCCAGGTAGGTGGAGACGGTGCTCAAACTGACGGCCCCGTGGGCCTCCCGGAAACTGCCCTGGACGTCCTGGGAGGTGAACCACACCTGAGGGAAGTCGGTCTCCAACAGCCCCTGCAGGGTCTCCATGACGGTCAGGTGGGAGGGGCGGCCGGGAGGTTCGGGATAGAGGGCCTCCTCGGGACCGGCCGGCACGGCGTCCCGGCGCCGGACCATCGGAGGAGCCTCCCGGCGGAGGAAGGCGAACGCCTCCTCGAGTTTCTTCTGGAGGAGCCCCGCCTCCTCGGGGCGGATGGTAATCTCCTTCTGGGCGACCGTGCCCTGCTCATCCGACACCTGGATGGTGATTTTCATGATTGTGAAGGGGACGGGCGGGCCCGTCCCCTATCCATCCCCTCACCGTGTGAAGGTGTGAAGTAAGACCCACCTGGTATATATGTATTTCGGTTAGAAATCGGCTTTAAAACTGTTATTGTGGCTCATCAACAGCGATTGACACCGTTCCTGCCAAAAAAAGCCCATATATAAACTTTCTTCAAAAAAGTCTTAGACCCCTGTCGTTCATTCACAGCACCTCTCCACACCGGCCGCAGAAAACCGGGAGCGGTGGATGGCCGCTCCATCAACACCCCGTTGACAGGGACCACACCGGGCCCCCTCGCGGTGGCGAAAGCGGAAGGTTCGGCGAGGCGCATCGGGCCCCATGCCCACCGCCTCCCTGCTCACCATCGGGGACGAGATTCTGGCCGGGGACATCCTCAACACCAACGCCCGGTGGCTCGCCCAGGTGATGCGGAAGCGGGGGGTCCCCGTCGTGCGGATGGTCACGGTCTCCGACGACGTGGAGGTGATTGTCCGGGCCATCCGCATGGAGCGGGGGGAGCCGCCGTCTCCGGGGCCGCTCCCCGACCACATCCTGGTCACCGGGGGCCTCGGGGCGACCCCCGACGACGTGACCCGCGAGGGGGTCGCGGCCGCCTTCGGCCGGAAACTGGTCCGGAATCCGGAAGCGGAGGCCCTCCTCCGGGCGCGGTTCAGCGGGAAGTTGCTGGAGATGAACATGGTGATGGCGACCCTGCCCGAGGGGGCGGAGGCCATCAAGAACCCGGTCGGCGCGGCCCCGGGGTTTATCGTCGAGAACGTGGTGGTCCTGCCCGGCGTCCCGCGAGAGATGGAGGCGATGTTTCCCCTGGTGGCCGACCGGTTCACGGGACCGCCCCTCCACACCGAGTGGCTCGCCACGAGCCGCTTCGAGGTCGAAATCACCCCCGTCCTCGCGGAGGCGGTGAAGCGGTTCCCGGAGGTCCGCATCGGCTCCTACCCGGTCCGGACCGAGGAGGACGGGAAACCCCGATGGTTCGTGAAACTGAAGATGGCCTCCACCGACCGGGGGGCGGTGGAGCGGTGCCGGGAGTTCCTGAAGGGGCAAATCCGCGACGCGCGGTAGCAAAAATTATAACCCGGGAGGCCGAGTTTCTTGGATGGCCGAGGTCGTCGCGGTCCCGCGCAAGGAGTATGATTTCCTCAAAGAGTGCGCCCGCATCCTCTACGAGGACACCCGGGAGCAGTTCCGGCCCGACTTCGTGCGCCGGGTCCGGCGCGCGCGCCGCGCGCTGGCGCAGGGGAGGGGCGTCGCCCTCAAAAACCGCAAAGAACTCCAGTCCTATCTGGCCTCCCTCTGAGGCCCATGGCCTACCGGGCCGTCCTCTCCCCGCACTTCGACCGCGCCCTCCGGAAACTTGCGAAGCGCGACCGGCTCCTCTTCGAGCGCATCGGGAAGAAGATGGAGGAAATCCTTGGGGAGCCGGAGGTCTACAAGCCCCTGCGGGGGCCGCTCAAAGGACTCCGGAGGGTCCACGTGGGGCCTTTCGTCGTCCTGTTCAGGGTCGAGGGCGATGCGGTGGAGTTCGTCCTGGTGGAGCATCACGACCGGGCCTATCGGGCGGGGCGTTAGTTCCTGCGCCGGCGGAGCAGCGCCGCAACCCCGAGGGCGGAGTGAAACTGACCTACCCCGGCCTGAAGGCCGGGGGGTCATGACGCGAAGTCGTTCAGGG
>CAZANW010000008.1:0-43999 GCA_964486625.1 uncultured Halobacteria archaeon | reverse complement strand
CCGGCTCGGCGCGAGGTGGGGCCCGTGGGGCCAAGGGAGGAGCGGGGGCCCTACTCCTTCGCCCTCGTGGACCGGGGCCTCGACCCGGGCAAATACACCCTCCGCGTCAACGCCTCGGTGGGGAACGAGACCCGGTCGGTCCCCGTGGAACTCCGCGTCAGCCCCGCCGTGAGGTCGCCCGGCTTCGAGGGGCTCGCGGGCGCCGCCGCCCTCGGTGCGGCCCTCGTCCTATTTAGGGCCGGGAGGAGGAGGGGATAGGGATGGCGGACATCCGGTTGAACCGGCGCGAAGTCGCGGACCTCATCCGGGACGGCTCGCTGCTGGCCCACTGCCCGAAATGCGCCGCCGAGCTCTACCTGCGGCTCACCGACCTCGGGGGCCCCGCCTCCCGGTCGGAGGCCGCGGCCCGGGGGGCGAAGCCGAAGGTCGAGGAGGAGCAGCCCAAGTGCGTCTCCTGCGGCAAGCCCATCACCGCCTACGCCTTCGCGGTCCGGAAGGGGCTCTGCCCCGACTGCTTCGCGGTCTCCGGGGGGCGCCTCGCCAAGCCCGGCCAGCCGTCCGAGCCGCCGCCCCCCGAGCCTCCCGCCGCGGGCGGCCCGGAGAGCGGGCCTCAGGGCCCCGCGTAGCAGCGGCGGAAGAGGTCGTCCCACTCCTGGGGCGTCGGGTTCACCGGGTTGGTGATGGCGCAGAGGTCCTTCTGTGCCTTGGAGACCAACTCGCGGAACTTCGCCTCGAACGGCTCCTTCGAGATGATGTCGGCGAGGCGCGCGGGCTGCTCCAGGCGCCGCAGGAGGTCGTGAATGCCCATGGCCAAATCCTGCGGCGTCGAGCCGAGGTCGAGCATCCGGGCGATGTCGCCGTAGAGGGGCGCCACCTTCGGGCTCCGGCCGTTGAACTCCACCACGTAGGGCAGGAAGAGCCCCACGGCCCGCCCGTGGGGGACGCCGAAGGTGCCCCCGAGGGCGTGGCCCATGGCGTGGGCGTTCCCGACCTGGGAGTTGCCGAAGGCAAGGCCCGCGATGGTGGCCGCGTTGTGCATCTTCTCCCGGGCCGCGAGGTCGTCGCCCTTCTTGTAGGCCCGCTCCAGGTTCCCGAAGGCCAGCCGGATGGCGTGGAGGGCGAGGCCGTCGCTGATGTCGTTTTTCCATGTGCAGGTGTAGGCCTCGATGGCGTGGCAGAGGGCGTCCATGCCGGTGTCGGCGGTGACGCGGGGCGGCAGTTTCTGGGTCAGGACCGGGTCGAGGACGCTCGCGTCGGCGACCACCTCGGTGCAGGCGTAGGTCATCTTGCGCTTCTCGGCCGGGTCGGTGATGATGAATGCCCAGGTGACGTCGGAGCCGGTGCCGCTGGTGGTGGGGACCGTGATGAGCCGGGCCTTCTTCCGGAGGCCCACCTTGCCCATGACCGCCCGGAAGTTCTTGACGGTCCACGTCGGGTTCTCGTAGAGAATCCACATCGCCTTGGCGGCGTCCATCGCGGAGCCGCCGCCGACCGCAATGATGTGGTCGGGCCCGAACTCCCGCATCCGGACCGCCCCGCGCTCGATGGTGGCGACGGGAGGCTCGGGCTCCACCTCGTCGAAGACCGCGACCTCCATCTTGCCCCGCGTCAACTGCTCCTCGACCAGGGCCACCACGCCCGCCTTGCGGAGGACCGGGTCGGTGACGATGAAGGCCTTCTTGCCGTCGAGGCCGGAGAGATACTTCAGGGCCCCCTTGCCGAACTGAATCTTGGGGCTCCGGAAGCGCATCGGCCCGGACGCGGCGGCCGCCATCGCTTACGCCATCCCCTCCAGCAGGCGGGTCACGGCCTCGGGCTGCTCAATCATCATGAAATGCCCCGCGTTCTCGATGACTTCAAGTTTGGCCCCCGCGATTCCGGAGGCGAGAGTCCTGCCCAGGGAGACCGGGGTCAGGTTGTCCCGGCTCCCGGCCATCACGAGGGTCGGCCGCCGGATGTCCGGGAGCCGCGGGACCCCGTCGAACCCGTTGCACGCCTCCAGGTCCCCGAGGAAGACATCGAGAGGGGTCTTCCGAATCTCCGCCTCGGCCCACTCGACGACCTCCTTCGGCGTCGTGGAGGCGAAGACGAGGGGCCGGACCCCCTTCAGGGAGCCCTCCAGGTCCTTCCGGAACCCCTCGAAGACGAAGGGGGGAATCTGGATGCGCGCCCCGGTCCCGACCAGCACCAGTTTCGAGACCTCGGAGGGCCACCGGTGGACATACTCCTGGGCGATGAGGCCCCCCATGGAGTGGCCCACGAGGGTGAAGGGCCCCAGGTTGTTTTTGCGGGCGTAGTCGTGGACGAACTCCGTGTAGGCGGCCACGCTCCTCTGCCCCGTTCCCCCCTCCCCCCCGTGGCCGGGGAGCGTCACGGCGTGGACCGAGTGGCGGGTGCCAAGGGCCTCCGCCTGGTGTAACCAGAAGCGGCGGTTGAGCCCCGCCCCGTGGACGAGGAGGAAGGTGGCCATGGCGCAGGATTGAAAAAGGGGAGGTTAAAGGATTCCGCCATGCCCGTCCTCGATCTGTTCCGGCTGGACGGAAAGTCGGCCCTCGTCACCGGCGGCGGCCGGGGCATCGGCAGGTCCATCGCGCTCGCCCTCGCCGAGGCGGGGGCCGACGTGGCGGTCTGCGCCCGGACCCGGAATCAGGTGGAGGCCGTCGCCGTGGAAATCGGGCAGCGGGGGCGCAAGCCGCTCGCCCTGACCTGCGACGTCCGGAAGGAGGCCGAGGTCGAGGCGACCGTCCAGCGGGTCCTGAAGGAGTTCGGCAAACTGGACGTCCTGGTGAACAACGCGGGCATCCTGTTCAACAACTGGCTCGTGGACACCGCGGAGAAGAACTGGCGCGACGTGCTCGACACCAACCTCACGAGCGCCTTCCTCTTCTGCAAGTTCGCGGGCAAGCATATGATTCCGCGCAAGTCGGGGGCCGTCGTCAACGTGGCGAGCGCCGCCGGGGTCGCCGCCTCGCCCCGGCAGACCGCCTACCACGCCAGCAAGGCGGGGCTGATTCTCTTCACCCGCTCCCTCGCGCTGGAGTGGAACCGCCACAACATCCGGGTGAACGCCATCTGCCCGGGTTTCATCGAGACCGACATGACCAAAATCGTCCACAAGGACCCGAAGTTCCGGGAGGAGTTCGTGAAGCGCATCCCGATGCGGCGGTTCGGCAGGGCGGACGAGATTGGGCCCCTGGCGGTCTATCTCGCGTCGGACGCGTCGAGTTACGTGACGGGGGAGTTCGTCCTGATTGACGGGGGCGTGACGGCCTACTGATGACCCGGGTCGTCAGGCTGCGGAGCCCGAAGCGCTGGACGGTCTTCTGCCAGGACGCCAGGAACTGGCGGGCGGGGCTCTACCAGCCCGAGTTCTCCTCGCGGCGCGAGGTGGACAAACTGGAGCGCCACGACATCCCCGAGTTGTTCGTCCACCTGCGGGGCCGGGTCTCCCTGCTGCTGAAGTCGGGCCGCGGCCCGGTCCGGGAGCTGCGGCTGAAGCCCGGCGAGGCGCTCTGGGTCCCGGCGGGGGAGTGGCACAACGGCTTCCGCGGCAGGGGCGGGGCGGCCCTCGTCATCGAAAAGCTCGGGGGAAAGACTCAATTCATGAGACTCCGAGGGGCGTGATGGGCGCGAAGAAAACCGCGGCGAAAAAGCCGGCGGCCAAGAAGTCCTCCGACCCCGTCACCCAGATTTTCCTCGATATGAAGGACCTCTTCATCCCCGGAAAACTCCGCCGGGACGCGACCTACTACTTCTCGGTCGGGGAGGGGAACAAGTGGACCGTCCGGGTGGGGCCGAAGAAAATCAAGGTGACCCAGGGCAAACTGACCGAGAACGCGGACTGCGTCCTGAAGACCAACCCCGGGATGTTCCTGCGGATGGTGAACCGGGGGTATGTGCCGAACTTCATCGACTTCCAGTTGGGGCTTGTCAAGACCAACCGGCCGGAGATGCTGATGGAGTTCCGGAGGGCGTTCAAGTGGTAAAATGCAAAATGAAAATTGCAAAGTGTAACAGTCAAAGTTTTTCACTTCACATTTTCCACTTTGCATTTTGCATTGCTCGTCGTCACGGCGCACAGTCGGGACATTTTACCGGTATCCCGCCTCCTCCAGTTTCCGCCTGACCTCCTTCAGCCTCCCGACCGCCTCCTCCCGCAGGGCGCCGTGCCTCCCCTCCTCCAGCAGCCCCCGCCCCTTCATGTAGTCGAGGTTCTCCAGGGTCTTCTCCTCCCGCGCTTTCTCCCGCAGGAGGCGGGCCACGCCGGGAGGGAGGGGCGGGGTCCGGGGAAGGGGCCGGGGGGGCGGGGCCGCCTTCGGCTTCGGCGGACGCGGCCTGGGACGCGCCGGAACCCGTCCGCCGGGCCCCCGGGCGCGCTTCAGCGCCACGAATTTCCGGGAGAGGGCCCGGAACCCCTTGCCGGGCCGCATCCGGTCCGGAAGCAGGATGAGGCCGCGCCTGTGGAGGAGGACCAGGAGCGCCGCCGCGCCCCCCGCGGCCCCCGCGCCCGCCAGGAGGCTGGCGAGGAGCGGCGCCGGCGGGGCGGCCGGGGCCGGAGTCGAGAGGTTGGCGGCCGGGGAGGGCGCGGCGGAGGGGGCGGGAGTCCGGTTCGCTCCGGCGGGGGCCGCAACGGGCGGCGTGGGCTTCTCCAGGAAACCCGTGTCGAGGCCGAAGACCGTCCCTCCCCGGAGGGCCGCGGCGGCCCGCGCGCCGTCCCGGGAGAGGGCCAGGGCCTCCACCGGCTGGAAGAATGCCTGGCGCCAGAGGAGCGCACCGTCGGAGCGGAACGCCACCACCTCTGAGCCCGCCGCCGCCAGCAGGAGGGAGCCGTTGGTCGAAATGGCGAGGGCCTCCACCTTCCGGGGCGGGTCGAGGGTCCGGTCGAAGGTCACCGCTCCCCGCCGGTCCACGGCGCGGATTCTGCCGTCGGGGTCGCCCACCGCCACCCGGGAGCCGTCCCCCGACACCGCGAGGGCGGAGGTCTCGGAGACCGGGAAGCGCCACGTCTCCCGGAGCCGGCCGTCCAGGAACAGGAGGGCGCCGGGGATGGAGACCGCCAGGGCCCCGCCGTCCGAGAAGCCCAGGGCCGCCACCGGCCCGTCCATCTTCTGGCCCGTCACGGGCCGCCCCTCGCGGTCGAGGAGGGTCAAGGTCCCGTCCCGGGTCCCGATGGCGGTCTGCCCTCCGCCGGCCCCCACCGCCACCGCCTCCACCACCGCCGTGGCCCGGTAGGTCGCGAGGGGGTCGAACGCGGGGCCCCGGAGGGTGGCGTCGAGGCCCGCCGCCGTGGCGAGGAGCGAGCCGTCGGGGGCCGCCGCGAACCTCTGGATGAGCCCCACGGGGAGGCTGCGGACCACGGAGCCGTCGGGCCCGAGGAGGGCGAGCCCCGCGCCGTGGGCGGCCACGTAGGTCCCGTTGGGCGGGAGGGCGAGGCCGGTCACCGTGTCGAATGCGGAGTAGGTCCAGGGGAGCCCCGGCCCGGTCTGGGCCGCGGCCTGGCCCACAATCAAAATGCAAAGTGAAAAATGCAAAATGAAAAATGAAAATCTTGACTTTTGCATCAGGCGCTCGACAGCAGGAGCCCCATCAGTTCGGTCGCCTTCCGGTGCCCCAGGGAGCCCTTGGCGGCCGAGGCTTCGCTGAAGTCGGGGCCGTCGCCCTTCCCGCGGGGCGCGGGCCAGAGGGCGAATGGGACCGGCTCGGAGGTGTGGCGCTTCAGGGTGACCGGCGTGTAGTGGTCGGTGGTCAGCAGCGCCCGGACCGGTTCGCCGAGTTTCGGCAGCCCGCCGAGGACCGGGCCGACGCACCGCCGGTCGAAGTCCTCCAGCGCCCGCAACTTGTTCTTCAGCGAGCCCTCGTGGCCCGCCTCGTCGGTGGCCTCGACGTGGAGATAGACGAGGTCCACGCGCCGCAGGGCGTCGAGGGCGGCCTTCGCCTTCCCTTCGTAGTCGGTGTCGTAGTAGCCCGTCGCTCCCGGGACCTCGATGACCTCGAACTTCAGGTAGCGCCCCACGCCCCGCAGGAGGTCCACGGCGGTGATGATGGCGCCCCGGGCCCCGAACTTCCTCTCGAAGGGCTGGACCTTGGGCGCCTTGCCGCAGCCCCAAAACCAGACCATCGTGGCCGGGGGCTTTCCCGCGGCCCGCCGCTTGCGGTTCACCGGGTGGTCGGCGAGGACGCCCCGGGAGTCGAGCATGAACTTTCGGAGGACCGGGTCCTTCGGCAGGTGGGGCTCGAATGGCCTGTCGGAGATGTTGTGGGGGGGCGTGCACTCCGACTCGACGCCGTCGCGCCGGATGAGGAGGTTGCGGTAGGAGACGCCGGGGTGGAAGTCGAACCCGTCGCCCCCGAGTTCCTCCTGGACCGCCTTCATCAACTCGGCCCCCTCGGCGCTTGTGATGTGGCCCGCCGAGTAGTCCTTCATGAGCCCGTCCTCGACCCAAACGAGGTTGCACCGGTAGGCCACGTCCCTGGGCCCCAGCGGGATGTTGCGGGCCGCCGCCTCGAGGGGGGCTCGGCCGGTGTAGAATTCGGCCGGGTCGTAGCCGAGTATCGCCATGTTGGCCACGTCGGAGCCCGGCTCGAGGCCTGCGGGGCAGGTGGTGGCGGTCCCCAGGAGCCCCTCCCGGGCGAGGCGGTCCATGTTCGGCTTCTTCGCGGCCTGGAGGGGGGTCCGGTTCCCGAGTCCGGGGATGGGGTAGTCCCCCATACCGTCGCCGAGGAGGATGATGCGCTTCATCGGGCTACGCTTCGTCCAATGAAGTTATAACGCCTCCGCAATGATTTCTCCATCTTCCTTGGCCACACCCGCAGGGCGCGGAGCCGTGTGCTTATGAAAGGCCTTTGCGCACTTCCGCCTCGACCCTCCGGGCCACTTCTCCGGGAGCCCCCTCCGCGGGGACCATCAACACCCGGCCCGGTTCCTCCCGGACCAGGCGCAGGTAGTTCTCCTGCACCCGCGCCAGGAATTCCGCCTTCTCGAAGTCGGTCTTGCCCCCTTTCCGCCCGGCGAGCCGCCGCACCGCCTCCCGGGGGTCGAGCACGAGGAGCACGGTGCGGTCGGGCCAGATGGACCAGGGGTTGTGCGCCTCCCGGAGCCACTCCACGGGGTCGCCCGGGACCCGACCCTGGAGGGTGACACCCTGGTAGGCGAGGCGGCTGTCGGTATAGCGGTTGGTGACGACCGCCCGCCCCCGGGCGAGGGCGGGGCGCACGGTCCGCGCCACGTGGAGCGCGTGGTCGGCGAGGAAGAGGTGGGCGAGGGCCAGCGGGTCGGCCTTCTGCCGGAGACTCTCCCGGACGGTTTTGCCGAGCCAGCCCCCGGTCGGCTCCGCGGTGAAGAGGACCCCGGGGAACCGCGGCTTCAGGAGCCGCAGGACCGTGTCCTTGCCCGCGCCGTCGATTCCCTCGACGGCGACAAGGCGGCCCCGGGCGGCGGTCATCGAATCGCCCCTCGACTCCCCGGATATCAAACTACCCCCCAGACAGTTTCATATCCGGGTTTCCGACCTCGGTTCATGCGCATCATCGTCCTCGGAGGCGCCGGCGACATGGGGAGGCAGGTCTGCAAAGAACTGGCCGCGACCCCCGGGGTCTCGGAAATCGCCGTTGCGGACCTCGACCTCGGGCCAGCCCGGGAGGTCCACGCCTGCGTCTCGCCCATTGCCAAGATGACCGCGGCCCCGGCCGCCATCGGGGCGCTCCTCGTGGCCCGGGGCGAAACCGCGTTACCGGGGGTGTTTCCTCCCGAGGGGTGCGTGGAGCCGGAGCGATTCTTCCCTCTCCTGGAGGCGCGGGGCGTGCGGGTGGAGATGCGGGAACTCGATGGGTGAGGAGAGGCAGGACGCCGCCGAGCGCAGGGCCGGGTCCCGGAGGCGGAGGAAGAGGCGGCCTCCCTACCGGCACGCACGGCCCTACAGGAAAAGGTAACTCATCCATGGTCCGCGTCCTTTCCATGATGGCGACTCGCGCCGGATGAGGCGGCGAGATACCTATCCGCGGATAGACGGGGGCCATCGTATCATATCACTTCTCTGAGTCGTTTACACCCGCGCCGACGCTGGAGGCGCGGGCGCGGCGAGCGTCGAGCCGCGGGCGGTCAGATGAAAAAGCGGAACATCACCCACGCGCCGATGACCATGCCCACCGCGTATTTGAGCCCCGCCATCGCCTTCCCCTGGCCCATCTGCCCCGCCATGAGGCCCGAGCCGAACCCTTGCAGGATGGCCGCGTGGAAGAAGATGCGCTTGTAGAGGGGCACATCCACCCCGCTCAGGATGGAGACCCCCGTCTTGGCCACCTTGGCGCCCGCCCGCTCGATTTCGGGCAGGAAGGTGGCGGCCATGATGAGGACCACGATGGTGAACACGCCGAAGGACATGAAAATGATGACGACATAGATGAGCATGTTCAGGGCCCGCTCCCGCTCCAAGACGTGGACCGTCCGGGCGTCCTTGGCGGTGATGTCCAAGACCTCCCGGACGTCTCCGCTCGACTTCAGGGCCTGGGTCAGGAGTTTCACGGTCCGGGAGACCGACGGAATCCGGAGCCGGTTGGCGAAGCGGGCGAAGGCGTCCTGGACCGACAGCCCCCACTGCATGTCCCGGTGAATCTTGTTGATTTCCTCGGTGAGCGCCCCGTGGGACTGCTTGGCCATGAGTTCGATGGACTCCGACATGGTCATGCCAATCTCGTTGGTGAGGGCCATGCGGTGGAGGAAGTCGGGAATCTCGTTCCGGATTTTCTTCTCCCGCCGCGCCTTGATTTCGTAGAACACCGAGATGGGGGTGATGAGGGCGATTCCCGTGAAAATCATGATGTCGTCGATGAAGGTGGTCTGGAAGGCGTCCCGCTTCAGGGCGAAGAGGACGACGAAGGTGACCGCGGCCGCGGGCCCGCTGATGATGATGGCCCGCAGCGGCTCCTCCAGGCAATAGTGCCAGAGGTCGAGTTTCTTCTTCAGCGCGAGTTTTTTCCGGGTCCCCAGGATGGACTCGTATTTCTCCTTCTCCGGGCCCTCCTCGTCGGGGACCTGGATGTCCACGTTCAGGGACTTCTCCAGTTTCAGGGCGGGGGCCTTGCCCGCCTCCGCGGGAGTCATGATGTAGATGGTGAACAGGAACATGCCTGACCCGGCGGGGATGAGCATGTAGGTGACGGCGTAGAGGGCGATGGGGCTGCCCCCCTGGACGAGGCCGATGACCGTCTGGATGATGACGATGAAGAGCGGCCCGGCCACGAAGGCGGTCACGTAGGACTCGGCCATCAGCCCGAGGGTCTCCAGGAACCCCTTCTGGTCCTGGACCGCCGCGTCCAGGAACTGGTTCGCCTTGTCCTGGAAGAACGAGACGATGTTGCCGCCCGAGTCGATGACCGTGAGCATGGAGTGCATCAACTCCTGGAACTTCGCGCTGGGCGAGTTCTCGATGGCGTGCTGGATGGCGGTCCGCAGGTCGTTGCCGAAAATCTCCATGTCGTTGAGGATGCCCTGGAACTCGACCGAGACCTCACCGTAGATGTCCTTCGCCTTGGAGAGGGAGCGGAACACCTCGATGATGTTCATCCCCCCCTTGCTCATGGCATACATGTAGGTCACGGCGTAGGGCAGCATCTTGTTGATTCGGCCTTTTCGGGAGCCGGCGCGGCTGCGGGGGCTGTTCCGGACCAGCATCCGGGTCAGGAAGAAGAGGCCCAGGAAGGCGAGGCCGAAGAACATGAGAAAGAGGAGGAGTTCCTTGAATGGCAGAATCGCCGCGACGTCCTCCTTGGAGACCTTGAGGCAGGGCCCGGAGCAGATTTTCACCACGAAGACCAAGAGATACCCGAGGAAGGCCCCGACCACCGCCCCCGCGACGCCCCCCAGCAGCGAGAAGAAATAGACGTTGCCCAGGAACGCCTCCGGGGTGGTGGACATTCGGGCCCTCCGGAGTTCCTGGGAGATGGCGGGGAACTGGGCCTTCTGCTTCTCGATGCGCTTCCGGAAAAGGCGGCTGGCGAAGGGATTGGTCATGGCTCCAATATCCAACGGGAGCCCGAGTTTATAGTTTCGTTGGACGGCTATGGGGCGTCGAGAGGGCCCCGGGGAGACCGCTCCAGGAGCCTGAGCCACTCGGTGAAAAGCTCGCAGGTGCGGGGGAAGCACTCCAGGGTGCAGCCGACGCAGGGGGCCAGGGTGTTTCCGTCGGCCATGAGAAGGGCCCGCTCCGGCGACCGGGTTTCGGCGCCGTTCCCGCCGTTCGCGCCGTGGGCCTGGCCATTGCCCCGGGCCGCGGTGGTCACGCCTTCCTCCGGGAGGCCCACGCCGGGTCGGCAGGGTGGATGAGCACGATGTTGTTGCCCCGGAGAATCACGGAGCCGAGCGTCCGGACCTTGCCGCCGTCGCCGACCTCGGAGGCCTCCGTGAGAAAGAGGTTCAGGTAGTCGTCCACGCCGTTCAACGTCCCCTCCAAGAGGTTCTTCTCGCCTTTCATCTCGATGCGAATCCGAGAGCCGACCATATCGAGGACCCGCTGGTTGGGGAACATGGCGGGATTGAGGATTTCTTCCGGCGCTCCCTCCTTAAAAACCATCCTGCGGCGGCGTTTTTCCGCAGCTCCCCGGCGGCCCGTCCTGAACTTGCGGCCCGACCCAATCCATTCGTCCGCCGCTGGACAATTTGCGAGGCTCAGAATCTGAGTTGTGTAGAAAATTCAATATTTCAACGTTTTTCTGAGGCAAAAACCCGGTGCAACTCACTTGCCTGAATGAGTTCCCCAAGAGTGTTGACGTTGCTCTCCAGCCCCCGGCTCCGGACCACCCACACCTCCTCCGGCCCCGAAGCCCAGAGGTTGAGGCCGGTCGGGACGAAACCGTTGTGAGCCCGCAAGTCCCCCGGGCGCGCGTCGGTCCACACCGACAGGGGCCGGTGGGTCTCGCCGTGGCGGCGGACCGCTGCCGCCACGACCTCCGGGGGCAGGAGGGGGAGGTCGGCGGCGACCACCAGCAGGGGCAGCCCGAGTTTCCGGGCCGCGAGGGCCGCGTCCTCGACGAAGCCCCGGCCCGGGGTCTCGACCACGTCGAGCCCGCGCGCCCGGGCCCACCGGGCGGTTTGGGGCGTTCGGGGCGAGACCGCGACCGCGACGGGCCCGGCGAAGCCCCGCTCCAGGGCGTCCACGACCCGGGCGACCATCGGCTTGCCGTGAAGCAGGGCCATCGGCTTCTCCCCGCCCCCGAAGCGGGTGGAGCGGCCGCCCGCCATGACGAGGGCCCTCACAGGAACGCCACCCCGAGGGCGAGGAGCGCCGCCCGGGAGACCTCGTTGACCGCCCCGAGAACGTCGCCGTTGACCCCGTCGAGGGTGGAGTGGGCCGTGGCGACGACCGCCTTCGGGACAAGGTGGCCGGCCGCGAGGAGGGCCACGGCGGCGAGGAGGCTGTAGAGGTTGGTCCCGAAAACGAGCGCCCAGAGGCCGAGGGTGAGGGCCGCGACGAGGGCGAAGGATGCGAGGAGGCGCGCGGTCGTGGCCTCCTTCAGGAATGTGCGGCCCGACCCCCGGCCCAGGGGGCGCCCGAGGGCCGCGGCGACCACCATGGCGTGCTTGGCCCCGGCCTCGGCCGGGATGAATAGGGCGAGGGCGATGGGGGGGTCGATGGCCAGCAGCGTGGCCTGGGAGGCAGCGGCCCAGAGGACGAGGAGGGAGAGCCCCCCCGCCAGAACCCCGGCGGCTCCCACGTTCGGGTCGCTCAGCACCTCGATGCGCTCCTCGGCCGTCCCCTTCTTGCCGACCGCGTCGGCGAAGTCCACGAGGCCGTCGAAATGGTGGATGCCGGTCAGGCCGTAGAGCACGACCAGGAGGAGGGCGGCCGAGAGGGGAGGGTCGAGGGGGACCCGGGCGAGGCCGGAGGCCGCGAGAGCGAGGAGGAGGCCCACGAATCCGCCGACGAGGGGGAAAACGGCCATGGAGCGGGCGACCTCCTCCATGGCCCGGGGACCGGTGCGCAGGCGGGTGAGGAAAGAGAGGACCGCGAGGAGCCCCATCGCCTCCTGCGGGGGCGGGAGGGTTTGAAAGGATTCGCTTTCAAATAACGTTAATAAAACCTGCTCCCATCAGGCCCCATGGCCGCCCTGGCCAAGCTCTCCACCGGAATCCCTCTCCTCGACCAGATTCTCGACGGGGGCATCCTGCCGGGCTCGGTGGTCCTCCTCATGGCCAACCCGGTCTCGATGTCGGAGGTCTTCCTCTACCAGTTCGCCACCACCCGCAAGTGCACCTACATCGCCACCGCCCGCCGGCCCGAGTTCGTGGAGCAGAACATGAAGGACCTGAACTTCAAGACGGACGGGGTCAAGTTCGTGGACGCCTACTCGATGTTCAACATGCGGGAGGACGGGGGTGCCCTGTCCCTCCCGTCGGCCCGCAGGAACATCTACTCCATCTCCGAGCACAACGCGGGGCGGGCGGCCCGCATCTTCGTGAAGCAGGCGAACATCCCCAAGGACATGTTCTGGAAGTTCGACTTCTGGAGCAAGGAGAAGGCCCTGGCGGTCCTCGGGGAGATTGCGGACAAGATTTTCTCGGAGATGATGAAGGTGAGCGAGGGCTCCAAGTTCTCCATGGCGGACGCCGACCCCAAGAACGCCCTCTTCAAGGTCCGGTTCCAGAACTGCGACGAGTGCGCGGGCATCGAGGGCCTGAAGAGCAACGTCTGCCTCTACCACGCGGGCATCTTCGCGGGGCTCTTCACGATTCTCCTGGGGCAGGAGTTCGACTGCTACGAGTCGGCCTGCCGGGCCTCGGGGGCCCCGGCGTGCGACTTCGTCGTCGGGCCCCGCGCCAACGCCGACCACAAGGCCTCCCTCCAGAAGTTCCTGAACCCCCCCGCCGAGTCGCCCGCGGTCGGGGCCACCGCCTTCCTCCAGCAGACCCTCGACAAGGTGGAGAAGCAGTCCATCGTCGTGCTGGACACCCTCTCATTCCTCCTCGAGGTATCCGACAGCCGCGACCGGGTCCGGCGGCTCCTGAACACCCTCTACGAGGCGGCCCACAAGACCGGGAGCATCGTCATCCTCCACCTCCAGAAGGAAACCCAGTCCCGGGAGGTGGAGCGGGTCGCAGCGAGCGTGGCCGACGTGGTCCTCGACCTGGAGACCCGGGAGTCGGGCCAGGAGATTGAGACCTCCATCGCCATCGCCAAGGTCCGAGGGGCCCCGGCGCCGGCCCGGAAGATCAAGATTCACATCAAGGACCGGGTGGCCGTGGACACCGCGAAGGAGATTGCTTGATGGGGTTCAAGAACGCGTTCCTCTTCGTCCTCTTCCTCGGCCTCCTTCTCACGTTCAACGTCGGGTTCGTCCAAGCCGGGACGGTGGTCTCCTACTTCTTCTACGAGGTCATCCTCATCGTCACCCTCCTCCTGCTGCTCTCCGAGCGCCGCCGGCTCTCCTGGGGAACGCCCCGCTCCCTCGCCCTGGGGCTCGCCCTGGGTGCGGTCCTGATGTCACTTCTCTTCGGCATCTATCTGTCCGGCGGCTGGCTCCGGGTCGAGGGCATCGCCGCCCGGGACGTCCTCCTCACTCTCGCGACCGTTTTCACGTTCCAGGCATTCGTGGCCGCGGGCGAGGAGCTCGCCTTCCGGGGATACCTGCTCTCCCACTTCCGCGAGGTCGGGTCGGACCGCTTCGCCGTCGGGGCCACGGCCCTCCTCTTCGCCGCCATCCACACCCCGGCCATCGCCGCAGAGGGGGTGCCGCTCCCGAACGTCCCGGTCATGTTCCTGAGCCTCGCCACCGGGGGCGCCCTCCTGGGGGTCCTGACCCTCCGGTGGGGCCTCCTGGCCGCCATCGGCCTCCACTTCACCTGGAACCTCTTCCAGTATCACATCTACTCGATGGCCTGGATTTTCCCCGACTCCTCCCTCCTCGGCCTCTCCTACGGGGGCGGGCCGGACGTCGTCACGGGAGGCCTCTGCTCGGCCGGCCCCTGCGGCCCCGAGGCGGGGCTCCTGGGCCTCGCGGCCTTCGCGGTCCCGCTCCTCCTCATTCTCCGCAAATTCAGGACCCCGGCGGCCCCCGCATCCCCCGCGGGCGGCGCGGGAGGATGAGGCGCCGTGGACACCCGGAAGTTCCTCCCCCTCGCCCTCGCCGCCTCCATCGCCCTGGCGGCCCTGAGCATGGTGGTGCGGGCCGGCTACGACACCGCCGCGGGCACGGTCACCTACTATACCTCGATTCTCATGCCCTCCCTGCTCCTCCTCAGCATCTACCTCTCCTTCCGGGTCTCCCGAACCTACGAGCGGGAACTCGCGAAGGCCTTCCTGTTCGTCGCAGCCTACCTCGGGGTCCTCACGGTGGGCAACCTGAAGCCCTTCTGGGACGTGATTTTTGGGGCCAACCCCTACGCCATCTCCCTCGCCCTCGACCTCCTGGCCTCCTCGATGCTGTTCTTCTCCTGCTGGTTCACCCTGAAGGTCGTCCGGGTGAAGAAGATGAGCCGCCTCCAGTGGCTCGTCCTCGTCGGGCTTTTCGCGGGGAGCGTTGCCGTGGTCGTGGCGAACGTCTTCGCCGACGCGCGGGTCTCGGGCGAAATCAACCCGCGCCCCCTCACCTTCGGCATCTTGAACTTCGCCCTCGTCAACACCCTGGTCCCCGTCCTCTTCCTCTACCTGCAGCAGTTCAAGGGCGAGGCCCGGGAGTCCATCACCTTCCTCATGGTGGTCGTCGGCATCATCGTGGCCACCATCGCCGACTGGGTTTACGCGGTGGCCGCCGGCATCCCCCACGAGCGGATCGGGGGCCTCCTCCAGTCCGGCTCGTCCTTCGACGTGGTCCTCCTCATCGCCTACTTCCTGATTTTCGTCGGGCTCTACGTCCACACCAACTACGAGAAGTGGCAACTCAAGCGGCTCAAGGAGTTCAAACTGGAAGAATAGGCCCCCGGGGGTCGTAAGAAATAATAGGGTGGACGGTGTTTTTCATGGGGATGAACCGGTTCCAGGAGGGGTTCTACATGTGGGTCCAGGGGACCTTCAAGGGCCTCGTGGACCGGGGCGTCTCCATCCGGACGGAGGGCCTGGAGAACTTCCCCGCGAAGGGCCCCGCGGTGCTCGTCTGCAACCACCGGAGCGACCTCGACCCCTTCCTCCTCTCCTTCCAGCTCCCCCGGCCCGTCCACTGGATGGCCCGCGCCTTCCTGTTCAACATCCCGCTCTTCCGGGAGCTCCTGTGGGCCGTGGACGCCATCCCCATCTCCCGGAAGCCCGAGGTCCGGCAGAAGGCCCTGGAGAAAGGAGCCCGGGTCCTGAAGGAGGGCGGGGTCGTGGGCATCTTCCCGGAGGGCATCGACGCCATCGGCGACCCCGAGACCGAGCACCTCCACACCTTCCACACCGGGTTCGCCCGGATGGCCCTTGCGAACCACGCGCCCATCCTCCCCGCGGCCATCATCCCCGAGGAGCAGAGCCTGGAGCCGGTCCCCATCCCGGAGTGGCTCCGGAGGATGTGGGGCTTCGAGGGGCGCATGGGGACCTTCGAGCAGCACGTGGTCTACCGGAAGGCGCGCCTCCTCATCGGCGAGCCCATCCGGTTCGAGGGGCCGGTCAACTACCGCAGTTTGAAGATTGTGGCCACCCAGACGCGGGAGGCGGTCTATCACCTGCTGACGAACGGGGCGCCGCCGAAGAGGAAGGGCCCCAGGAAGAGGGCGGCCAAGGCTCCGCCCGAGACGGGCCGCAGGAAGCCAGCCCGGGCGAAAGCATCCGCGTCCCCGTCGCCGCGGGACATGGTGCTGGCGGCGCGGAGGAACCGGGGCCGTGCGACCGCGTCCGTGGCGCAGGCCGTGCCCCGGCTCCGGAAAATCCAGTCGAAACCGCAGTGGCCGGTGGCTCCCATGCCCGGAGCTCCTATCGAAGAATAGACTCGACAGAAGTCATGCTGAAGGACGGATCGGAGGAGGCGATGGGATACCCCTCCGCGGATAGACCGGGGCTATCGCCGGTCATATCACTTCTCTCAATCTTCTACGCCCGCGGCGAGGAACGAGCCGCGGGCTGGCCGGTGGCGCCGATGCCGGGGGCTCCCGCAGAAGAGTAGAACCGCGCTCAGATGTCAAAATAGGAGTAGAACTCGTAGGGCGTGGGCCGGATGGAGTTCTGGACGAATTCCTCGTGCTTCAGTTCCAGCCAGGTGTCCACCAGGTCCGCGGGGAAGATGGACTTCAGGAAGTCCCGGTCGCCCGAGAGTTCGTCGAGGGCCTCCTGGAGGGAGCCGGGCAGTTCCTGGATGCCGAGTTCCTTCCGCTCCATGGCGGAGAGGTGGTAGATGTTCTTGTCCACCGGGTCGCCGCAGTCAATCTTCTTCTTGATGCCGTCGAGGCCCGCGGCCACCATGGCGGAGAAGGCGTAGTAGGGGTTCACCGAGGTGTCAGGGGGCCGGTATTCGATGCGCTTCAGGTGGGACTGGGCCGCCCCCTTCTGATACATGGGGACGCGGATGCAGGCGCTGCGGTTCCGCTTCGACCAGGCGACGTAGACGGGGGCCTCGTAGCCCGGGACCAGCCGCTTGTAGGAGTTGGTGGTGGGCGAGCAGAAGGCCGACATGGCCCGCGCGTGTTCCTTCAGGCCGCCGATGTAGTAGCGGCAGGTCTGGCTGATTTCGGCGTGCTTGTCGCGGCCGTCGAAAAAGGTGTTCTTGCCGTCCTTCCAGAGGGACTGGTGGGTGTGCATGCCCGAGGCGTTGTCCCCGAAGATGGGCTTGGGCATGAAGGTCGCAATCATGCCCCGCATGTAGGCGAC
This sequence comes from uncultured Halobacteria archaeon, assembly GCA_964486625.1. GTDB lineage: Archaea > Halobacteriota > Syntropharchaeia > JACQPP01 > JACQPP01 > JAWCQZ01. The sequence goes on along the minus strand of CAZANW010000008.1, from coordinate 27,233 downwards.
GTTCTTGGCGACGAACTTGTAGGTGACCAGGTTGTCGCACATCTTGGTCAGGGCGTCGTATCGCATGTTGATTTCGCACTGGCCCGCGGTGGCGACCTCGTGGTGGTGGGCGTCAATCTCCATGCCGTAGACATCCTCCAGGAGCGAGCAGACCTCGCCCCGGTAGTCCTGGAGAGTGTCCACCGGCGGCGCGGGGTAGTAGCCCTCCTTGAACCGGATGGGCACGTTGGTCCCGCCCTGGGCCCAGGCCGCCTCCTTGCTCTCAATCTGATAGCCGACGCCCGCCCAGGCGTCCCGGGCGGCCCCGTAGGAGGGGAGCATCTTCACCGCGTCGAACACGAAGAACTCGGGCTCGGGCCCCCAGTAGGAGACGTCGAAGCCCGCCTTCTTCACCGCCTCCTCGGCCCGCTGGGCGATGTAGCGCGGGTCGCGGCTGAACCGCTCCGTGCCGCCCGCCTCGTAGAGGTTGGCGAACATGCGGGCGGTCCGGTGCTGGGTCCAGGGGATGTCGGCGAAGGTGGAGGCGTCGGGCTGGAGGACCATGTCCGACTCGAAGATGGCCTTGAACCCCTTGATGGAGGAGCCGTCGAGCTTGCCGAGCCCCTCCTTGAAGGTCTCCTCCTTGAACACGTGGCTGGGAATCGTGATGTGCTGGAGGTAGCCGGGAACGTCCAGGAACTGGAGGGCAATCCAGCGGATTTTCTCCTTCTCGATGTGCTCCAGGGCCGAGTCCACAGCGCTCTTCCCGTTCACCTGGCTTTTCTTGGCCATGGAGTTCGCCGTTGGGCCGGACCCTGTTAAAAAGATTTCCGTGAGTGGTTTCCGTGCGTGAAAATCGGAATCGGTAAGTTCAGTTCTGAAAAATTAAGAAGTCCGGGGCGGCGCCGGTTCCTCGACATCGACTTCAATCTCCTTCCGCTTCACGCTCACGAGTTTCTTCAGGACGACCCGGACCCTCCCCTCGGGGATGAACTTGTCCACGGTCACCGGCGGCTGCTGGCCATCCACCTCGTAGAGGTAGAGCCCGGGGTCCCCGTCGATGGAGACGACGTATTCGCCGTCCCGCCGCTGGGTCACGTCGGCGCCCGCCCGCTTCAGGGCCTCCAGAAGGGAGGCCCCGGGGGGAAGGGAGACGCGGACCTTCTCCGAGAAGCCGTCGAAGTTCTCGTAGATGGAACTGAACTTGGCCCGCAGGACGTGGGTGGAGCCGAACTTGCGCCGCTCCACGAGGCCGAGTTCCTCCATCATGCGGCAGTGCTTCGCGACCACGGGGACCGAGAGGCCGAGCTCCTTCGCAAGTCCGGAGATGTGGGCCTCCCGCCGGAGGAGGATGTGGAGAATCTCCCGTCTGGTCTGGCTGCCCAAGGCCCGGAACAAGCGGGCCGAAGGGCTGCCATCTCTCTGCTCTGGCACAAAGGGGCAGGAGCCGGATGGGCACTAAAAGGTTTCCAAGGTGCTTTGGGTCGTTACCCGGACGACTTACGGCCGCTACGCCCAACCGACCGTTTAAATACGGGCGTGAAGCCCCTGCGCCGATGGAAACTTCGATAGAGACTATCGTCCGGGAAGAGGTCCGAAGGGGCCTCTGGCTCGTCCTCTATCTCCTCGTCCCGGCGCTGCTGGTTTTCGTCGTGGGCTACGACCAGGGCCAGATTCTCGAATCCGGCCTGAGGCTGGAGTCGGGCGTGAACCGGTTCCACGAGTTCGCCCACGACCTGAGGCACGCTGCCGGCTTCATGTGCCATTAGGAACCCCCGGCCAGACGCCATGGAGACGCTCTTCTCCCGCCTTTCCGACCCGCTCCGCCTCGTCTCCATCTTGAAGACCGCCCTCGCGGCCGGAGTCCTGGCGGGCCTCGCCACCGGCGTTTTCTACTTCGCGGTCACCGAGCCCGCCATCGACCGGGCCATCTCCATCGAGGAGGCCAGGGCGGCCGCCGGAGGGGCCGAGAAGCCCTACGCCGTCTACGTCCCCCCCTACACCCGGGACCAGCAGAAGGTGGGGCTCTTCGCCGGCGCGGTCGTGCTGGGGGTCGCCTACGCCATGGTCTTCGGCTTGGTTTACAGCCTCTTCCGGGAGCGCTTCGCCCGGCGGGGAGCGGTCGCCTCCGGCCTCCTCCTCGCCTCCCTCGTCCTCGGGGTCGCCTTCCTCCTCCCCTTCGCCAAATATCCGGCCAACCCCCCGGGGGTGGGCGACCCCGCGACCATCGGATTCCGCCAGACCATTTTCCTGGCCTTCCAGTCCACGGTCGTCCTGGCGGCCCTCCTCGCCTATTTTCTCGGGAGCCGCCTCCGTGCCCGGCTCGGCGTTCTCCGGGCCGCCGCCCTCGGCGCGCTCGTCTTCTCCGCGGCGGCCGGGGCGGGCTTCGCCCTCATCCCGCCCAACCCGGACGCGGTCACGATGCCGCCCGACCTCGTCGCCTCCTTCCGCGCCTCCGCCGCCCTCGGGCTGGCGGTCCTCTGGCTCTCCATCGGCCTCTTCTTCGGGCTCCTCTGGAAGCGGTTTGAACCCAAGGCCGCCGCGTAGATGGGGCCATGAAGGGGCCCGCCCTCTCCTCGATTCGCAGCCGGCTGGGCCTCGTCCATCTCTACACCGGCGACGGCAAGGGCAAGACCACCGCCGCCTTCGGGCTCGCCCTCCGGGCCGCGGGCCACGGCCTGCGGGTCCTGGTGGTCCAGTTCCTGAAGGGGGGCAAGGCCCCCTTCGGCGAAATTGAGGCGCTTCGGGCGCTCCCCAACGTCGAGGTCGCCCAGTTCGGCCCCGGGGGATTCGTGGGGCGCGACTTCCCGTTCGAGGACGGGAAGGAAACGGCCCGCGAAGGACTGGAGTTCGTGCGGAGGGCGCTCCGGTCGGGAGGCTACGACCTTGTGGTTCTCGACGAAGTCGCCGTGGCGGTGCGAAAGGGCCTGCTGTCGGAGGCGGAAATTCTCGGCCTCCTGAAGCAGAAGGCGAAGCGGACCGAGGTGGTGCTGACGGGCCGCTACGCCGGGAAGGCCCTGCGGGAGGCGGCCGACTTGGTGACGGAGATGCGGGCGGTGAAGCACCCCTTCGAGCAGGGGGTCAGCTGGAGGTGGGGCATCGAGCGATGAAGGCCCTCCTCGTCATCGGCCACGGCAGCCGCGAGCGGGTGGACGAGTTCCACCAGGTATGCGGGATGCTGGAGGGCAGGGGCTTCGATTTCGTCCAGCCCGCCTTCCTCGAACTGAGCGAGCCCGACATCCACGCGGGCGTCGAGAGGTGCGTTGCCGCGGGAGCCCGCGAGATTGTCGCCGTCCCCCTCTTCTTTGCGCGGGGCGGCCACGTGAAAAACGAGATTCCCGGGCTCCTGCGCAGCGCGGCCCTCCGCAACCCCGGACTCCGCATCCGGTTCGGGGAGCCCCTCGGCCTCCACGACTCCATCGCGGCCATCCTCCGGGAGCGGGTGGCGGAGGCGGCTCCCGACGGCGAAACCGCCCTCCTCCTGGTGGGCCGCGGCTCCTCCGACCCCGACGCCCGGCGCGCCCTCCGGGAGGCCATGGGCCTCTTCCGTCGCGACCACTCGCGGATTTTTGAAGCCTACATGGACGTCCTCCGCCCCTCCCTCGGAGAGGGGCTGGAGAGGGTCCTCGCCTCCGGGGCCCGACGGGTCGCCGTCGTCCCGTGCCTCCTCTTCCACGGGACCCTGACACGGCGCATCGAGGAAGCGGTCGCAAGGGTCCGGGGTGCGGAGATTTCCGTCGCCCCGCCCCTTGGCCCCGACCCCCGGCTGGCGGAGGTCCTCCTCCAGCGGGCGGGGGAGGCGCGGCCCCTCCCGCCCCGGGCGCTCATGGTGGTCGGGACGTCGAGCCACGCGGGCAAGTCCCTGCTCGTCGCCGGCATTTGCCGCCTTCTCGCCCGCCGGGGCTACCGGGTCGCGCCCTTCAAGGCCCAGAACATGAGCCTCAACTCGGGGGTGGCGCGGGGCGGGGGCGAACTGGCGCGCGCCCAGGTGCTCCAGGCGCAGGCGGCGCGGGCGGAGCCCCGGGTCGAGATGAACCCGATTCTCCTGAAGCCCACCGGCGCGGGCCGCAGGTCCCAGGTGGTCCTCCTGGGCCGGCCCTGGGCCACCCTCGAGGCCCCCGAATACTACTCCCACCGCCCCGTCTGGGAGGCGGTGGCGGTCGAATCCCTGCGGCGGCTCGGCGAGGAGTCGGAGGTGATTGTCATGGAGGGCGCGGGCTCCCCCGCCGAGCCAAATCTCCGGGGCCTCGATTTCACCAACCTCTCTCTCGCGGCGCGGGTCGGGGCCGACGCCCTTCTGGTGGCCGACATCGAGCGCGGCGGGGCCTTCGCGTCCATCGTCGGCACCTTGGCCCTCCTGCCTCCGGAGGAGCGGGCCCGCCTCCGGGGCGTGGTGCTGAACAAGTTCCGGGGGGACCCGTCGCTGCTGGAGCCGGCCATCCGTGACCTGGAGGCCCGGACGGGCGTCCCGGTCCTGGGCGTCATGGATTACCTCGACGACCTCGGGCTCGACCCGGAGGATTCCATCACCTTGGAGGAGCGCCCCGCGGCCCGGCCTCCCGCCCGGGAACTCGTCGTCGCCGTGGTCCGCCTCCCCCGCATCTCCAACTTCACCGACTTCGACGCCCTCGCCCTGGAGCCCGACGCGGAGGTCCGCTACGCCGCCCGCCCGGGAGACCTCGACGGCTGCGACGCCATCCTGCTCCCCGGGACCAAGTCCACCGCGGCGGACCTCGCCCACCTCCGCGGGTGCGGACTGGCCGACGCCATCCTCCGCCGGGCGGGCCGGGTCCCCGTCCTGGGAATCTGCGGAGGCTACCAGATGCTCGGGCGGGAGCTCCTCGACCCCCTGGGAATCGAGGGCGACGGCCGCCGGTGCGATGGCCTCGGCCTCCTTGACGTCGCGACCGAGTTCCGGCCCGAAAAGGAGACCGCCCGGGTCGTGGCCCGGCAGGCCGACGGCGGCCCCTTCGGAGCGGAGCCCTTCGACGCATACGAGATTCACATGGGGGTCCCGCGCCCCGGGCCCTCCGCCGAGCCCCTCTTCCTCCTCCAGAGCCGCAACGGCGAGCCCTGCGACGCGGCCGAGGGGGCCGTGGCCCCGGGCCGGATGGTGTGGGGCACCTCCCTCCACGGCCTCTTCGACTCGCCCGCCGTCCGGCGCTCGTTCCTCAACTTCCTCCGGGGGCGCAAGGGCCTCGCGCCCCTGCCGGTCCGCGGGCCCACGAGGGACGAGCAGCGGGAGCGCGGGCTCAACCGGCTCGCGGACCACCTGGAGGAGCGGCTGGGCCCAGCAGTTCTGCGGCTCCTGGGAGCGATGGGCTGATGGCCGGTTACGAGTTGCCTCGGGCTGACGAAATCGAGCGCAAGTCCTTCGCCATCATCGAGTCGGAACTGGCGGAGGCGGGCGTCCTGCCGGAGCAGTTCCCCCGGGGCCACTTCGAGATTCTCCGGAGGGTCATCCACGCGTCGGCCGACTACGATTTCGTGAAGAACCTCCACATCCACCCGGAGGCCGTCTCCTCCGGCCTCGCGGCCTTCCGTTCCGGGGCCCCGGTCGTGGTGGACGTGGAGATGATTCGCTCCGGGGTGAACCGGGCCGCCCTCGAAAAACGGGGCTGCGCCGTCCACTGCTTCATGGGGGACCCCGACGTGGCCGAGGCCGCGAAGCGGGAGAACACGACCCGGGCCGTCGCGGCGATGAAGAAGGCCGCGCGCGTTCTCGGCCCCGGTGCCCGCCCCGTCATCGCCGTGGGCAACGCCCCCACCGCCCTCCTCGCCCTGGCGGACCTGGTGCGGTCGGGAGCCCTCCACCCTTCCCTGGTCGTCGGGGCGCCCGTCGGCTTCGTGCAGGCCGCGGAGTCGAAGGAGGCGCTGCTCGAATTGCCGGTCCCGTCCATCGTGGCCCGGGGCCGGAAGGGGGGCTCGACGGTGACCGTCGCCGTCATCAACGCCCTGCTGCGGCTCCTCGACGCCAACGGAGGGGGGAAATGAAAGACGCCGAAGGCGGCCTCGACCCGGTCCCCGCCAAGCCTCTCCGGACCGGCTACACCACCGGCGCGTGCGCCACCGCCGCGGCCCTCGCCGCCGCCCTCTCGCTCCGGGACCAGCGGCCTGTGGAGGAGGTCGAAATCACCCTCCCCCGGGGCGAGCGGGTCAGGTTCCGCATGGCGAAATGCGAAGTGGAGCCCGGCCGCGCCTACTGCGGGACCATCAAGGACGGCGGGGACGACCCCGACTGCACCCACAACGCCGAAATCGGCGCCGAGGTCGCGTGGGACCCGCGGCCCGGCATCCACCTGGAGGGGGGAACCGGCGTGGGCCGCGTGACCAAGCCGGGCCTCGGGCTCGATGTGGGCGGGCCCGCCATCAATCCCGTGCCGCGGAAGATGCTGGCCGACCACCTCTCCCCGCTCGTCAACGGGTCGAAGGGCCTCCGGGCGACCGTAGTCGTGCCGAAGGGCGCGGAGCTCGCCAAGCGCACCCTGAACGACCGCCTGGGCATCGTGGGCGGCATCTCGATTCTCGGGACCACCGGCATCGTCTACCCCTATTCGACGGCCGCGTTCAAGGCGAGCGTCACCCAGGGAATCGATGTCGCCAAGGCCAACGGATGCGACCACATCGTGGTCACCACCGGGGGAAAAAGCGAGACCTTCGCCATGAAGTTGCTGCCCGGCCTCAAAGAGGAGGCCTTCATCCAGATGGGGGACTTCGTCGAGTTCACGTTGAAGGAGGCCGCGGCCCGCCGGGTCCGGAGGGTCACCACCTGCGGCATGGTCGGGAAACTCTCGAAGCAGGCCAAGGGGACCGGCCAGACCCACGCCCGCCGGTCGGAGGTGGACACCCGCTTCATGGCCGCCCTGGCGGCGGAGTGCGGGGCACCGCCCGCAGTGGTTGCGGAGATTGAGCGGGCGAACACCGCGCGGCACGTGATGGAGATTGTCCAGGCCCGCGGGGTGAAGGGCTTCTTCGACCTGCTCTGCCGCCGCGTGTGCGAGTCGAACCGCGCGAAACTGGGGCCGGGAATCGAGACCGAGTGCATCCTGACCGACTTCGAGGGCAACGTGCTCGGGAGGTGGGAACTGAAATGATTCAAAATCCGGATGCATCCAAGGTCTTCATCGTCGGCATCGGGGACAACGGCCCCGAGTCCCTCGATGCCCGCGCCCGGGACGTCGTGGACTCGGCTCAGGTGCTGGTGGGTGGCCAGCGACTTCTGGAGATGTTCAATGGTTCGGCCGAGAAGGTCCCCGTCACCGCCAAACTCGACGCGGTGGTCGAGGCCATCCGCGAGAACCGCGGGAAGAAGCGCATCGCGGTCCTCGCCTCGGGCGACCCCCTCTTCCACGGCATCGCCCGGACCCTCATGGCCCGGCTCCCCCGCGAGTGGTTCGAGGTCCTGCCCAACGTGAGCAGCATGCAACTGGCGTTCGCGCGGGCCAAGGAGCCCTGGGACGACGCGGTCTTCGTCTCGGTCCACGGGAGGCCGCTGGAGAGCCTCGCGGAACATCTGGAATCCAGAAAAATCGGGGTGTTCACCGACGACAGGAACGCCCCCGGCGCCATCGCGCGCTTCCTCATCCAGCGCGGCGAAGCGGACTGGCGCATGGTGGTCTGCGAGAACCTGGCGGGGCCGGACGAGCGGGTTGTGGCGGGGAGCCCTCCGGAAATCGCGGCGCAGAAATTTGCCCCTTTGAACGTCGTCATCCTGGTCCGGCAGGAGGAAGCGGCGCCCGACGGCGGTCGTATCGAGTGGCCGGGATTCGGCATCCCCGAGTCGCTTTTCCTCCAGCGGAAGCCCAAAGTCGGACTCATCACCAAGACCGAGGTGCGGGTCGTCGCCCTCTCGAAGATGCGGCTGCGGCCCAATAGCGTCGTCTGGGACATCGGCGCGGGCTCCGGCTCGGTGGCCATCGAGGCGGCGCGGCTGGCCCCGGAGGGCCGGGTCTTCGCGGTGGAGAAGAACGCGGGGGACTGCGACCTCATCCGGAAGAACGCCGCCCGCTTCGGCCTCGCGAACGTCGAGGCGGTCCACGGCTCGGCCCCGGAGGCGCTGGAGGGGCTGGAGCCCCCCGACGCCGTTTTCGTCGGCGGCAGCGACGGGAAGGTGGAGGCCATCCTCTCGGCAGTCGTGGCGCGGCTGAAGCCGGGAGGGCGGGTGGTGCTGACGTTCGCGACCCTCGAAAATCTGGCCGAGGCGTGGAGAGCCATGAAGGGCCTGGGGATGGAGGCGGAAGTCTCCCAGATTTCGGTGGCCCGAGGAGCGCCTATTTTGGAGATGACGAGGTTGGAGGCGTTGAACCCCGTGTTCATCGTCGCGGCATGGAGGAGGGGGGAATGAGGCCGGGCAGGCTCTTCGGCGTCGGCATGGGGCCCGGCGACCCCGATCTCCTGACCCTCCGGGCTCGGAAAATCCTTGAGTCCGTGGAAGTCGTGGCGGCGCCCAGGTCCTATCCCGACCGGCCCGGCCTCGCCCTCGGCATCGCGAAGAAACTGGTGGGCCGGGAGTTCCCCCGCGTCCTGGAACTCCTCTTCCCCATGACCCGCGACCCCGCCGAGCGCGACCTCCACCGCACCCGGGCCGCAGACGCCATCGCGGCCGAACTGCGCGATGGCCGGGACGTGGCGTTCCTCACCCTGGGCGACCCCGTGCTCTACTCCACCTGGAACTACGTGGTCCGCAAGATGTCGGAGCGCCACCCCGGCTTGGAAGTGGAAACGGTCCCGGGGGTCTCGTCGGTGTCGTGGACCGCGGCCCTCACCAACCTGCCCCTGGCGGAGGGTGACGAATCTTTGCTGATGATTCCCGCCTGGGCCCCGAACCTGGAGGAATCCATCGCGGCCTGCGAGAACGTGGTGGTCATGAAAATCCCGAAGAACCCCGGCCTGGTGGCGCGCATCGTGGAGGTCCTGCTGAAGTTCCCCGACCGGCGGTTCTTCGTCGCGGCGGACGGAAAGGCGTGGGAGTGCGCTCATGGGGACTTGGACTCCATCAAGAAGTTGGAATATATGTCGGTGATTTTCGTCAAAAAAGACAACGGCGGGAGGCCTCCGCCGACCGAGGTCCCCGCGCCCGGGAGGGCGGCGACATGAGCGAGAACAAATGGGCCATCATCGCCATCACCAAGCACGGCATCCAGCACGCCCTCCGCCTCCGGAAGCGGCTGCCGAACTCGGAGGTCTTCCTCGGCGGCAAGGGGAGGGACCACCTGCCGGCCGGGGCCGAGGCCCGCACGTTCGACGGCGGCCTCGTGGACTTCGCGGCTAAAATCTGGGGGGATTACGACGGCCACGTCTTCTTCGTCTCCCTCGGAGCCGTGGTGCGGGTCATCGCGCCGCTGTTGAAGGACAAGCACGCGGACCCCGCCGTGGTCGTCGTGGACGACAAGGCGCAGTTCGCCATCAGCGTCCTCTCGGGCCACGTCGGCGGAGCCAACCGCCTCGCGAGCCGGGTCGCCGAGGCCCTCGGCGCCACTCCGGTGGTCACGACCGCCTCGGATGTGAACCGGACCGTGCCGGTGGACCTCCTCGGCAAGGAGTTCGGATGGACCATCGAGGACGAGCGGAACGTGACCTCCGTCAGCGCATCCGTCGTGAACGAGGAACCGGTGGCCGTCGTCCAGACCGCCGGGGAACGGAACTGGTGGACGGGTGCCCTGCCCGCGAACCTCCGCCCAGTCTCCATGGCCGAGGCCGCCGGCCCCGGGTTCAATGCGGCATTAGTCATCACCGACGGGGCGGTGCCGGAGGAGGTGCGCGGGAAGGCGGTCGTCTACCGCCCCCGGAGCCTCGTGGCGGGCATGGGGTGCGACATCGGCGCCGCGCCGGAGGAGGCCGAGCGCTTCCTCCTGGAGACCCTCGCCAAGCACGGCCTCTCGGTGAAGTCGGTCCGGGCCCTCGCCACCCTCGACCGCAAGAGGGACGAGCCCGCCTTCCGCCACCTGTGCGCGAAGTATGGCTGGCCCCTGGAAACCTTCACGAAGGAGGAGTTGAACGCGGTCGTGGACCTGCCCAACCCGAGCCCGAAGGTGTTCAAGTATGCCGGGACCTTCGGGGTGTCGGAGCCGGCGTCGATGCTGGCGGCGGGGAGGGCCGCCGGAAATGGAGGGCCGGGGGAGTTGGTGGTGCCGAAGGTGAAGGCGAACATGCTGACGCTGGCGGTGGCGAGGATCCCGTTCCCGGAGAGGGGTGAAAATGGTTAGTTGCCGTTCGGGGTTATCGGTCGGGCCTCGCGCTCGGCGGCCTACTCGCCCTCGCTCGCTGCGCTCGCTCGGGCTCGTCGGCGGCTGTGATGTGCGCTCGCAAGGCTCGCGCACATCACAATATTGCCGCCTACGGCCGCCTTCGCGCTTCGGCCCTTGCTGCAGAGTAAGTGTTTCAAGAGGGTGGGTAGGCGGTTGGAGGAGCGAGCGCACAAGCGAGGCGCCCGCCAGCGCCATTTTTGCGACGAGCGCGAGGAGCGGCGCTGGGCCGAGCGAGGAGCGAGGCCGCGGGCGCCGAGCGTGCGCGAGCGTGGAGGGAAAATGGACGTAGAAGCAAAGCGGGGAAAAATCTACGTGGTGGGCTTCGGCCCCGGCGACCGGGAGCACATCACCCTCAAGGCCGCCAAGGCGCTCCGGGAGGCGAGCCTTGTCGTCGGCTATTCGACCTACATCGGCTTGGTGAAGGACCTCATCCAGGACAAGGAAATCATCGAGACCGGGATGACCGAGGAGATTGACCGGGCCGTGGCGGTCGTCGAGCGGGCCGCGCGCGGCGAAACGGTCGCCCTGGTGTCGAGCGGCGACGCGGGCATCTACGGCATGGCGGGACTCGTCTACGACGTGCTGCGGGAGCGCGGGTGGAGGCCGGGCGGAAACCCCGACGTCGAGGTGGTCCCGGGCATCACCGCGCTTTCGGGCGTCGCCTCCCTCCTCGGCGCCCCGGTGATGCACGACTTCTGCGGAATCAGCCTCAGCGACCTGCTCACGCCCTGGGAGGTCATCGAGGAGCGCATCGAGGCCGCCGCGAAGGCCGATTTCGTCATCGGGCTCTACAACCCCAAGAGCGGGCGGAGGACGTGGCAGATTGGCCGGGCCCGGGACATCCTGCTCAAGCACCGGTTACCGGAGACCCCCGTCGGCATCGTGAAGTCGGCCTACCGGCCCGGCCAGCAGGTCGTGCGGACCGACCTGGAGCACATGTGCAACCATGAAATCGGGATGCTGACGACCCTCATCGTTGGAAACTCTCAAACGTACTGGTTGGGCGACCGCATGGTGACTCCGCGGGGCTATCAGGAGAAATACAACGTCAGTGAAGCGGCCCGCGAAGGAAGGAAGGCGGCGAAAGCAGTGAAGCCGGGACAGACACCTGGGGAGTCGCTGGTGGCGGAGGAGTCGAAATGAGCCGGGGCAAAGCCGCGAACGGCGGGCGGGTCATTTTCGTCGGCGCGGGCCCGGGGGACCCCGACCTCATCACGGTCAAGGGCCTCCGGGCCCTGCGCTCCGCCGACGCCGTGGTCTTCGCGGGCTCCCTCATCTCCCCCGGCCTCCGGGCCTTCTTCCCGGAGGGGGCGGAGCGGTGGGACTCGGCGGCCATGACCCTGGAGGAAATCCACGCGGCAGTGGTGAAAGCGGTCAGGGACGGGAAGACGGTGGTCCGCCTCCACGACGGAGACCCCGCCATCTTCGGGGCCCTGGAAGAGCAACTCCGGCTCTTGGAGCGGGACGGGGTCCCCTACGAACTCATCCCCGGCGTCTCCTCCTTCCTGGCGGCCGCGGCCGCCCTGGGGCAGGAGCTGACGGTCCCCGAGGTGAGCCAGACCGTCATCATCTCCCGGGCGGAGGGGCGGACGCCGGTCCCGGAGCGCGAGAGCCTCCGCTCCCTCGCCTCCCACGGGGCCGTGGTGGCCCTCTTCCTCTCAGCGGGCCTCGCCGCCCGGGCGTGCCGGGACCTCCAAGCCGGGGGCCTGCCGCCCGACACCCCGGCCGCGGCGGTCCACCGCGCCTCGTGGCCCGACCAGGTCGTGGTCCGAGGGACCCTGGCCGACCTGCCCCGGTTAATGCGGGAGGCCTCCATCGACAAGACCGCCATCATCCTCGCGGGGCCCGCCCTCGGGACCCCCCGGAAGGGATACTCCACCTGGGGCGGGAACGGGGCCGGGCCCCGCTCGAAACTCTACGACCCCTCCTTCACCCACGGGTTCCGGAAGGCCAAAACCGGGAGGCGCAGGACATGATGCCCTCCATCGCCGCGGCCTCCTGCACGGGGTGCTGGGAGTGCGTCGAGGTCTGCCCCGGCGGAGCCCTCACTGCGCAACTCGTCCCTCAACTCCTCGGCCGCCTCTGCGTTTCCTGCGGAGCGTGCCTTCCCGCATGCCCGGAAGGCGCCGTTTCCTTCGGGCCCCGAGCAAGTATTTAAATCACCATCCCGAGGTTCGACCATGGCGAAAGTTTTCGGAAAGGAACTCCATTCCAAGCGGGTCGTCAGCGTGGACGGGGCCGACCTCGGAATCCTCAGCGACATCGTGGTGGACATCAAGACCGGCGCCCTGGTGGACTTGGTGGTCAAGCCCGACATCAACCTCGACACCAGCGACTTCCGGAACGAGGGGGGCCACATCCTCATCTCCTCGGAAGCGGTCCGCTCGGTGCGGGACAACGTGATTGTAGAAACGAAGAAATAGTTCAGGGACGGTGAATGACCGGCGGGGCCCCGCTCCTCAGTTCCGCTTCCTGCTCCCGGGCCAGTTTCCGGGCGAGGGAGTAGAGTTCGCTCGTCTCGAAGGCCCCGTTGCTCCCGAGCCTCAGCGCGAAGGGCCGATTTGCCTCCAAATCGCTCCAGAGGGGGTGGGTCCGGGCCCGGCCTTTCGGCGTCCCGCCCTGGGTGAGCCACATCTCCATCCGCTTCTTCATCTCCTCCTCCTCGAACCACCCCACCGCGTATCCGGGGACCCCGTGGCCCAGGTTCAGTTCGAGCCAGGTCCGCTTGCCGGCCCCGGCGGCGGGGTAGAATACGAGCAGTCCCATGGCCCGTAGGATATCCGGGTCCGATACAAAAACCTCACTGGTCATTTCCATCTGCTTCTGACAATCGTGGGGGAGGGGGGAGAGCGGGCCTGTGGACGGGAGGGGGAAGGGGGCGGAGAGCCCCCTCCCCCCTCCCGGCGACAGCTACCGGTAGCCTTCGACCGCCCGCGCCCGGGCCGCCGAGAGCCCCCCCTCCAGGGTCTCGCGGAGTTTCTCGTAGCGCTCCATCATGGACTGGGTCACCGACGGCCTGACGCGCCGGAGGGCCTCCTCGAAGTCGGCCCGGGAGACCCCCGCGACATCGCCGTCGCGCCGGAGGGCCACCATCGCAGCCTCCCGGCAGAGGCTCTCCAAGTCGGAGCCCACGTAGCCCTCGGTGGCCTCCACCAGTTGGGCCAGGTCCACGCCGGGCTCCAGGGGCATCTTCCGGGTGTGGATTTTCAGAATCTCGTGCCGCCCCTGCCGGTCGGGGGGCCCCACCAGGAGCAGCCGGTCGAACCGGCCGGGCCGGATGAGGGCGGGGTCGAGGACCTCGGGCCGGTTCGTGGCGGCCAGGACCACCACGCCCTCGGCCTTCTGGAGCCCGTCCATCTCCGAGAAGAGTTGGTTCACCACCCGCTCCGTGACCCCCGCGTTGGACACGTCCCACCCCCGCATCGGGGCGATGGCGTCCATCTCGTCGAAGAAGACCACGCACGGAGCGGCCTGCCGGGCCTTGCGGAAAATCTCCCGGACCGCCCGCTCCGACTCCCCGACCCACTTGCTCATCAATTCGGGGCCCCGGATGTAGATGAAATTCACCCCGGCCTGCTGGGCCGCGGCCTTGGCGATGAGGGTCTTGCCCGCCCCCGGGGGCCCGTAGAGGAGAATGCCCCGGGGGGGCCGGATTCCCATGCGCTCGAACCTTTCGGGGTGGTGGATGGGCCACTCCACCATCTCGCGGACCTCCTGCTTCACCGTCTCGAGGCCGCCAATCTCCTCCCAGGAGACCTCCGGAATCTCGAAGAGGACCTCGCGGAGCGCCGAGGGCTCCATCTCCCGCAGGGCCTCGCGGAAGTCCTCGGGCCGGACCCGCATCTGCTCGACCGCCTCCGGCGGGATGGTCTCGCCCTCCAGTTTCGGCAGGTGGCGCCGCAGCGCCTTCATGGCGGCCTCCCGGCAGAGTGCGGCGAGGTCCGTCCCCACGAACCCGGGGGTCTGGGCTGCGAGGTCGGCCAGCAACCGCTCCCGCGAGGGGTCGTCCGGCGCCAGCGGCCGCCCCTCCTCGTCGGCGAGAGGCATCCGCCGCGCGTGGATTTTCAGGATGTCGAGGCGGTCCTCCCGGCCCGGGACTCCGAGTTCAATCTCGCGGTCGAAGCGGCCCGGGCGCCGCAGTGCCTCGTCAATCGCGTTGGGCCGGTTGGTGGCGGCAATCACAATCACCTGCCCGCGCCCCTGGAGGCCGTCCATGAGCGAGAGCAACTGGTCCACCACCCGCCGCTCCACCTCGCCGGTGACCTCGGAGCGCTTCGGCGCGATGGCGTCAATTTCGTCGAGGAAGATGATGGCGGGCGCTGCCTTCCGGGCCTTCTCGAAGATTTCCCGCAGCCGCTTCTCGGGCTCGCCGTAGTAGCGGGAGATGATTTCCGGCCCGGCGATGGAGAAGAAACGGGCGCCGCTCTCCCCCGCCACCGCCCGGGCGATGAGGGTCTTCCCGGTCCCGGGGGGGCCGTGGAGCAGCACCCCTTTGGAGGCTCGATGCCGAGGCGCTCGAACAACTGAGGGTGGCGCAGGGGCCTCTCAATCGTTTCCCGGACGAGGGAGAGCTCCCGCCGCAGGCCGCCGATGTCCTCGTAGTGGACCCCCGGGACGGGGGCCGGCCCCACCTCCCCCGGGGGCGCGGGCGTTTCCGGGGCGGCCCCGGGCGCCTCCTCCTCGGGCCCCGCCTCGATGTGGAGTTGCGTGGAGTCGGAGACCACCACGAAGCCCGCGGGGTCTGTCTCCACAACCCGCATGAGGTAGCGCTGGGCCTCCTCGAACCCAAAGGGGCCGCGCTCGAAGTAGAAGAGGTCCCCGGCCACCATGGGGAGGGTGAGGAGCCTCTTCTTCACCTGGGGTGCGAGGGAGCCGGAGAGGTGGACCCCCTCCCGCGCGGAGGCCACGACCACGCGCCGGGCATCCTTTCGCTCCTGGGCGCGGGTGACCTTGACCTCGTCGCCAATCTTGGCGCCGATGGAGTCCCGGGTGGGGCCGTCGATGCGGATGAACGGGGTCCCGGTGGGGACCTGGTCGGCCCGGTCCATCCGCCACACCTTCGCGACCGTGGTCCCCACGGGGCCCGCGACCGTCACCATCTCGCCCGGGGAGACCTGCAACAGGACCAGGGCGTCGGAACTGAGTTCGGCCGCCTTCTGCCCGTCCTGGCGCGGGGTGGCTTTGGCGACCTTGAAAACCACCTCGGGAGGAGTCATGGCCAGCATGTATAAACCTCCGTGATATAGTTTCTTTCGAATGGCAATGCCTGGAACCACGCTGGTCTTCGACCCCTTCAGCGGCGCGGCGGGGGACATGGTCGTCGGCTCCCTTTTGGATGCCGGGGCCTCCCGGTCCACGGTCGAGCGGGCGGTCGGACCGTTGCCCGTCGCTCTCCGGACTTCCCGTGTGAAGCGGGGCCACCTGCGGGCGACCCGGGTCGAGTTCCGGCCCGAGGGGCGCTGGTCCGGCACGACGGGCGATGTGGAGCGCCTCCTCCGGGACGCCGGACCCCGCCTGCGGGCCCGCGCCCTGGGGACCCTCCGCGCCCTCGCGCGGGTCGAGGCGCGCATCCACGGGACGACGCCCGGCAGGTTCCGCTTCCGCGACGTGGACGCCCCCGCCGACATCCTCGGCGCGTGGGCGGCCCTCCTCGACCTCAGGCCGGAGAGGGTCGTTTCGCTTCCGGTTTTCGTCGGAGGCGGGCCGCCGGGACCGGAGGGGTTTCCGGTTCCCGCCCCCGCGACCCTCGCCCTCCTCCGGTCGAGCGGCCTGGAGTGGCGCGGGGGGCCGGTGGAGGGCGAGTTGCTGACTCCCACCGGAGCGGCCCTCCTCGCCACAATGGCCCCGGCGGGCGCGCCCTTCTACCCACCCCTGAAGGTGGAGCGGGTGGGTTACGGGGCGGGCACTGGCGAGCGCGAAATCCCCAACGTTCTGCGGGCCGTGGTGGGCCGGGAGTCCGCCCCGGGGGCCCTGGAGGAAATCACCGTCCTGGAGTCCACCGTGGACGACGTGACCGGCGAAGTCCTCGGCCACCTCCGCGAGATGCTGCTGGAGGCGGGCGCCCGAGACGTCGCCTTCCTGCCCGCGCTGATGAAGAAAGGGCGGCCGGGCCACGTCATCCAGGTCGTCTGCGAGCCCCGGGACAGTTTGGAACTGGCGGAGGCCATCGCCCGCGAGACCGGGACCCTCGGGGTCCGGTTCGCCGCCGCGGCCCACCGGATGGTGGCGGCGCGGGAGGTGCGGACGGTGCGGCTCCGGCTCAAGGGGCGCGCCCACTCCATCCGCATCAAGGTGGGCTCCCTCGGCGGGTTGGTGTTCCACGTCTCCGCCGAGTTCGACGACGTGCGGAAGGCCGCGCGGGCCTCGGGGCTCCCGGCGCGCGAGGTCGCGGCGCTCGCGGAGGCCGAGGCGCGCAAGCGGTTCCGGTAGGAAATCCCTTATACTATCATTGCGAGGGGAGGGCGATGAGCCGCCCGAACCCGAAGAGAGCGGAGTCTGAGGTCCTCCTCCTTCTCGAAGAGAACGCCCGCGCCACCCCCAAGGAGATTGCGCGCGCCACCGGCCTCTCCCCGAAGCAGGTCTCCGCCGCCATCGCGCGCATGGAGCGCGCCGGGGCCCTCCGGGGCTACCGGGCGGTGGTGGACTGGGAGAAGGCGGGGGTCGAGGAGGTCTTCGCGCTGGTGGACGTCCGGGTCCACCTCGACAGGAGGGGCGGCGCGGGCTACGACGCCATCGCGCGGCGCATCGCCCAGTTCCCCGAGGTGCGGTCGGTCCAACTGGTCTCGGGCGACTACGACCTCTCGGTGGTCGTCCGGGGGCCGAGCATGAAGGAGGTCGCCGCGTTCATCGCGGACAAGATTGCGACGCTGGAGCAGGTGAGGGGGACGGTGACCCACTTCACGCTGAAGAGGTTCAAGGAGAACGGGGAGTTGCTTTTCGATGCGGAAAAAGGGAAACGGCTGCCGGTGTCGGCGTGAATCTCCGTGGCGAGGCCCGAGGTCCGGGAGTGGATTCTGCAGGCGAGGGCCGACGAGAAAACGGCGGCGGACTGCCTCAGCGCCGGTGACTACTACGCTTGCGCTTTCTTCAGCCAGCAGTGCGTGGAGAAGTGGCTGAAGGCGCTCTACATCGAGCGGCGGAAGGAGATGCCTCCGAAGAGCCACAACCTCTTGGACCTGGGGCTGGCCCTGGGGCTCCCGCTGAAGTGGCTTGCGGTGGCGCGGGAGGTCACCCCCGAATTCGTCCTCTCCCGCTATCCCGACGTGGCCGGAGCCGCGCCCGCCCGGCTCTACGACCGGGCCACCGCCGCAAGGCTTTTGCGCCTGGCGAGGTCCTTTTCGAGATGGGCAGCAAGAAAACAAAAGGGATAGACCGCTTCCTCTCCCGCCTGCGGAGGGCCTATCGACCGGAGAAGATTCTCCTCTTCGGCTCCCGGGCCCGGGGAGAGGAGGTCGCCGAAAGTGATTACGACCTCCTAATCGTCTCGTCCCGCTTCCGGGGGATGTGCTTCCGGGAGCGCATCGTGAAGGTCCTGCGCCTGGTGGACCGGCCCAGCGGCGTCGAACCCATCTGCCTGACGCCCGAGGAGTTCGAGGAGGGGTCCCGGCGCATCACCGTCGTGCGGGAGGCGGCGCGGGAAGGAGTCGAGGTGTAGGGCTGCGGGCGACATGAACTGTCTCGTCTTTGATGCGGAGAAGGGGAAGCGGCTGCCGGTGAGCGCTTGAATCGTGGTTGCGATTCAGGTGGAGTGGTCGGTCCCTCTCGTTCTGGGACTCCAGGGCGGCGTCTTGACTGGTGGGCTTTTGTTGACCAGTGCAGCCGCTAAGGGTCGCCTTACCCTTTACAGGGGCATCGTTGGAAGTCTCGTCATCGCATTTCTTGTGAGCGCCCTTGCATGGCAGTTCGCATCTGCGTTTCGCATCGCATCGACAGAGGGAATCATTCTGTTTTTCGTGGGAGTCTTCTTGGGATGTTTGGCTGTAGCCATGGTGATTCTGGGTCTTTTGAGCCTCCTCAGCGCGGGCGAGAGACGGTTCGAGAGATGGCAAAATCGAGCGAAGACCCGACTTCGTTGGCGTTGAACTTCGGTGGTCCTGAATCGCGTTTCGGCGAGGGCCCGGGCCCGAGCGTACGAACGCGCCCACTCGACCCTTTATGGGGTTTCCTGTCGGGCCGCGCGCTCGGCGCCCTACTCGGCGCTCGCTTCGCTCGCGCCTCGTCGGCGGCTGTGGTGTGCGCTCGCATGGCTCGCGCACACCACAATACTGCCGCCTACGGCCGCCTTCGCGCTGCGGCCCTTGCTCTTGCAACGGCCGCTTACAGGCGACTTTGAGTAAAGGCCCTTGCTACTGGTTTGAGCCTCATCTCAGACATCGGGCGACGGTGGGAATCTTTTAAATCCGTGGATGGGACCTACCTCCATGCCCCTCCCCAAGTCCGCCCCCCTCCCCCGCACCGACCACATCTGGTTCAACGGCAAACTGGTGCCGTGGGAGGAGGCGAACGTCCACGTCCTGACCCACGGGCTCCACTACGGCACCGGCGTCTTCGAGGGCATCCGGTGCTACGACACCCGGCAGGGCTCCTGCCTCTTCCGCCTCCCGGAGCACCTCGACCGCCTCTTCCAGAGCGCGGCCCTCTACCGGATGAAACTCCCCTTCACCCGCGCCCAGTGGGCCGCGGCCATCAAGGAGACCATCCGCGCGAACAAACTCAAGGCGTGCTACGTGCGCCCCATCGCCTTCTACGGATACCACGACATGGGGGTCCACCCGAAAGGGGCCCCCGTTTCCTGCGCGGTGGCCGCATGGCCCTGGGGGACCTACCTCGGCGCCGAGGGGCTGGAGAAGGGCATCCGGTGCACCGTGTCGGCGTGGCGGAGGTTCCACTCGACGCAACTCCCGACGATGGCAAAGGCGACTGGGCAATACCTCAACGCCATGCTCGCCAAGGTGGACGCGATTGACAAGGGGTTCGACGAGGCCATCATGCTTGACGACTCCGGCTTCGTTTCCGAGGGCCCGGGCGAGAACATCTTCATCGTGCGCCGGGGCTCCCTCTACACCCCCGGCCTGGAGTATGCGCCGCTGCCCGGCATCACGCGGGACACGGTCATGACCCTCGCGGCCGACCTCGGCCTCGCCGTGGTCGAGAAAGCCATCTCGGTGGACGAGATGCTCGCGGCCGACGAGGCCTTCTTCACCGGGACCGCCGCCGAGGTGACCCCCATCCGGGAGGTGGACATGCGCCCCATCGGCGCGGGGAAGGCGGGGCCGGTCACCAAGAGAATCCAGAAGAAGTTCTTCGAGGTGGTGCGGGCGAAGGACGAGAGATACCTGAAGTGGCTGGAGCCGGTGAACCACAAGAAATAGACACACCCATGCGCCTCGACACCCTCCTCGTCCAGCGCGGGCTCGTCTCCTCCCGCCACCGGGCCAAATACGTCATCAAGAACGACATGGTGAAGGTCGCCGGCAAGGTGGTCAACCGGCCCGCCCACGAGGTCCGGGGCCCCGAAACGGTCGAGGTCGCCCCCGAGGCCGACAGGCCCCTCGGCTACTGGAAGATGGAGGAGATTGACGGGGCCGCGGGGCTGTTCGGCGGCGCGGAGTCGGTCCTCGACCTCGGCAGCAGCGGGGGCGGCTTCCTCCTCTACGCGGCGGAGCGCTGCTCCCGGGTCGTCGGAATCGAGATGAGCCGCGAGTTCGAGCCCGCCATCGAGCGGGTCCGCGCGGCCCATGCCCACGTCGAGGTCGTCTGGGGCAACGCTTTCGAGGTCAAGGTGGAGGGGACCTTCGACCTTCTCCTGAATGACCTCACCCTCGGCGTCCCGGTCTCCCTCGACGCCGCCGCCCGCTTCGCGGACAACGTCGCCCCCGGCGGGAAGATGCTCCAGGTGGTCAAGTGGGACAGGCCCGGGTTCCGCGAGGAGGCGCTCCTCCGCGCCCGGGCGTGGATGGTCCAGCGCGGCTTCGCCGCGGCCCCGCCGCTCGATTTCGGCAAGCGGGAGAGTTATCTGGTCGGGACGAGGGCGGCGTCCAGCGCGTCGTCCAGCGGCGCCAACGGCCCCGCCAGCCGCACGAGGGGCCTCGGGTCACCGACCTCGTCGCAGGTGAGGATGTCCCGCTCCTCGGGCGACAGGCCCCCGCGCCCCTGAAGGGGGACCCTGCGGATTTTCGGCGCGGACGCGAGGAGACCCCTCCGGCGCAGGGCGGCGAACAGCCGGTCGAGGAACTCCCGGCAGGTCACCGTTTCGGGCCCGACCAGGTCGAAGGTCCCCGTGACTCCGCGGGCGAGCCCCTCCGCCGCAGCCCGGACCGCATCGGACAGAGCCAATGGCTGGAGGCGGTAGGAACCATCGCCGCGCAGCGCCACTTGACCGGCCCGCGCGTCATCGGCCAGCACGCTCACCATCCGGTCGCCGGGGCCGATGATGTAGCCGGGCCGGAAAACAAGCGCGGGAATGCGGGAGGCCGCCACCCGCCGCTCCCCCTCCCGCTTGGTCCTGAAATACTCGTTCGTCAGTTCGGGCCGCGCGCCGTGGCTCTGGGCGCCGAGGCTTCCGAAGAGGACGAAATGGTTCACCCCCGCCCGCCGGGCGGCTTCCAGGCACGCCTCGACCCCCGCGACGTGGGCCCTCCAGAAGTCCCCCGACCGGGCCTCGCGGGTGGTCCCGGCGAGATAGACCGCGGCCCCGCACCCCTGGAAGGCGCGCCGGAGGAAGGAGGGGTCTGTCGGGAGCCCCTGTCGCGCGTCGCCCCCCGCCTCCCGGACCTTTCGGACCCCCTCCACCGAGCGGACCGTTCCGACGGGCCTCGTCCCTCGTTCAACGAGTTCGCGGACCATGGCCCTTCCAATGAACCCCGACGCTCCGACCACCGCGGTCCGCGGCGGACTACTTCTTTCTCGCAAGGGCGTTCCCCTCGGCGGTGAGATAGACGTGCCCCCCTTTCCGGAACACGAGCCCCCGGGCCTGCAGGAATTCGACCGTCTTTCCCGCTGCGGCGTCCTTGGGAACCGGGATGAGCCCCCCTGCCTCGCGGATGCGCTTCAGGGCCTGGAGGGCTCCGGGGTTCTTCTCCATCTCGGCCCGCAGGGCCTCGCCCCCGAGGGCGGCGAAATAGGCCCGGACCGGGGGGTCGGGGTGGTCGGCGATGAACTTCAGGAGGTCGAGGCGGAGCCCCTCGCCCTCCCACAGGGCGGCGGCGAAGAAGGCGGAGTCCCCCTTCACCGCGAAGAGGTGCGGCCGCCCCGGCCCGGGCGGGGGCTCGCGCCCCGTCGCCTTCCGGTAGAGGGCGGGGAACCCCTCCGACCCGGTCTCCACCACCTCGCAGCCCTCCCGGCGCAGGCGGGCGGCCACCGCCTCGGCGACCGGGGCCGGGGAGGGGGCCTCGAACCGCTCCACCTCGATGGAGACGCGCATGGCGCAAAGTATGTCAATACCCTTTTCATCTTATCGCAATGGTTCGCAGCCCCTCCCGGCGCAAGCACGCCCCAACAGCCCGTCCCCGCCCGGGGTCCGACCCCCTCGACCGGAACATGGACGTCCTCCGGGACCGGCTCGAGTTCGAGATTGGCATCATGCTCAAGTTCGTCGAGAACCAGGTGGGGGGCCTCTTCCCGGGCCCCCTGGGCGTCCTCCTCAACCCCCTCGCGCGGCTCTTCTACCACTTCGCGGCCCAGGAGGCGGCCATCCGGCGGGCCAAGGAGCAACTGGAGCTCTGCCTGGAGTGCGCCCGGAAGTTCGACGGTAAAAACCTCGACCGTCTCGTGGCCGAGAACTTCGACCGCTTCCTCAAGACGGAGGAGATTCACGCGCGGGGGAACAAGCGCCACCCCCGCTGGAAGGAGGTCCTCTCCCTCGAGAGGGCGATTTTCCGGGGCCGCCTGGAGCCGCTGGTCCGGCTGGCCCGCGAGGGCAAGGGCGACACCTACGAGGAGTTGTCCCGGAGCGCCTTCCCGAGCCGAAAGGAGGCGGAGGAGGTCCTGGAGCGCCAGTTGGAGATGGGCGAGGAACTTCTCGCCCTCATCCGCAAGGAGCCGGCCCTCGTCCCCATCCCCTCCATGCTCCGCGAAACGGTCCTGAAGATGCTCGGGACCGGGGTCGAGTTCGCCCGGAAGACCCTCCGGGAACAACTGGACCAGACCTACGGGCCCTCGAAAAAGTGAAAGCGGAAGGTTAAAGGGGGTGCCCCCCGTAGTCCCCGTATGCGCATCGTCCTGGAACTGGGGCCCGAGGAGGAGCGGCTCCTGCGGGAGAAGGCCGCCCAGGCCGAGACCACGCCCGAGTCCATCTGCTTCATGGTCCTCCGCCTCTGGCTCTCCAAGGGCGGCTCCATCTGGTCCCAGCGCAAGAAACTGGTGGTGGACTGGCCCGGTCTGGTGGTGGTCTCCCGGGACGACGCGGCGGGAACGGAGCCAAAGGCCGCAGTCCGTTAACCCCGGGGTCTTATTATTTCGCGCAGCGATGGGAGGGGATGCCCGAGTCGGCCCCGGAACCTGTCTCCGCGGAGGGGCCGGCCGGGGCGACCCCCGAGTCCCTGCTCCGGGAGGGGGGCCTGGAGGCGCGAGAGGCCCTGGGCGCCCTCGAAGAAGCGGCGGTGCGGGAGCGCCTGGGGGTGGCCGCCCTCGCAGGGGAACTGGCCCAATCGGTCCGCGACCTGCAGTATGAGCGCAAGTGGCGGGGCCACGACGCCCTGCTGAGATTCGCCACCTCGCTTTCCGAGAGGGCGAAGGCGGTCGATGCGGGGCTCGGAGCTCTCCTGGAACAGGTGGCGGCCTGCCAGCGCCTGGAGGGCAAGCAGGCCGAACTCATGGAGGCCCTCTCCCTCCTGGAGACCGAGGTGGCCCCCTACGCCCGCGCCGTCACCGCCGCCGACTCCGCCTTCGACCCTATCACCCCCTACGGCGCATTCGTCCCCTCCCTCCGCCTCTTCGTCGCCGAGATGGAGGCCGCCGGAAAGGAGTTCGGCGCCCACCCGGCGCCCGAGGACTTCGTCGATGGCTCCCTGTTCCGGAAATATCAGGCCGCTCTGGGACGGCTCGCCCCCCTCCTCCGGGCGCTGGCCCCCTCGCCCCCGTATGAAACCATCCACGGACTGATTTCGGCGGCCCGAGAGAAACTGATGCAGGGCGTGGCCCTCGCCCGGGCCCGGGCCGACCGGGACGCGGGGCTCCTCAAGAACGTCGAGCAGGTGAGAGCCGACCTCGCCTCCGAATTCGAGCGCGTCGAGACCCTCTTCGCCGAACTGGATGCGTCGAAGGGCGGCTCCCCGGAGCCTCCATCGGCCCCTCCGCCACCTCAGACGGGGCCCGCGCCGGCGGAGCCGCGGCGGAAAGGGCTCTTCGGGCGCCTGAGAAAGTAGCCTAAAGTTTAAAGGGAACCGGTCCATCCCCGCCGAAATGGCTCCGTTCGTCCACGAGATTCGGGTGCCCTGGGGCGACGTGGACCTCTCCACCACCATCTACTACCCGCGGGTCTTCCACTACTTCGAGACCGCCATCGAGGAGTTCTTCCGGTCCCGCGGGGTCGAATACGGCAAGTTCTCTGATTCCCAGGGCGTCATGCTGGCACGGGTGGCGGCCCGAACCGAGTTCAAGGCGCCCATCCGGTTCCACGACCCCCTCCGGGTCTCGGTGGAAGTGGCCCGCCTCGGGAGCAAGTCGGTCACATTCCTCTGCGAGGCGAAACGGGACTCCGCCCTTGTGGCCCGGGGGACCAGCACCGGGGTCGCCGTCCAGATGGGGGGCTGGAGGACGGTGGAGATTCCCGCGGGGCTGCGGGCCATTCTCGAAACGGCCCGGGGCGGGGCCGAAGCGGAGGAGCGGAAACCGCTCCTGGAGCCTTCCGCGAACTGCCACCGCTGGACCTACCGAATCCACGCCGGCGACGTGGACCTGGCGCGGGTCATCTACTACCCGACCCTCTTCCACCTCTTCGAGCAGTCCATCGAGGACCTCTTCCGGGCGATGAACGCGCCCTACCGCGGCCGGACCCTCGACGTCTCCCTCGTCTTCCCCCGCGTCTCGGTCCGGGGCGAGTTCCTGGCGCCCATCCGGGTCGGCGACCTCCTGACCTTCGAGGTGGGAGTCCCGCGCATCGGCCGCACCTCGGTGACCTTCGCTTCGCGGGCGGCGGGAGAAGGCGGGAGCGCGGTAGCGCGGGCGGAGGTGACCGCCGTCACCGTGGACCGGGCGAAGTGGACGGCCGTCCCGGTCCCGGAGGGCTGGCGGGAGAGGGCCCGGCCCTTTACCGAAAACCCGAAGCACTGACCTACCCCGGCCTGAAGGCCGGGGTAGGTCAGGGCCTGTTTTTCAGTCACCTTATCTTTCTCCTGCCCCTCGAAAAAGTAGGTCCACTCGCCCGTCAACTCCGCAGTTCCGGTTTGCTCTGGATTTATCCTCAGTGTGATGGTTCTTGAATCTCCCGGTTTTACGAGGGTGAGTGAACCCGGTTACTTCAACTGCTCCCTCGTATACCCGAGCACCCGCCGGGCCATGATGAGCAACTGGATTTGCCCCGTCCCCTCGTAGATGTCGTTGATTTTCACGTCCCGAATCCACTTCTCCAGCAGGTGCTTCCGCGAGTAGCCGAACCACCCGCAAATCTCGGAGCACTTCATGCAGGCGTTCGTCGCCGCGGTCCCCGCCTTCCCCTTCGCCATCGCCGCCTCCAGGGCGTTGGGCTGCTTCTTGTCCATCATCACCGACGCCCTCCACGCCAGGAGCCGCGCGGCCTGGAGGTCCGCCTCCGCCTTCATGAGGTCCCACTCGACGGCCGAGACCTTCGTGGGCGACAGGCCGTAGCGAACCACCATGCCCTGCTTCTTCAGCAGGTCCTTGGTGAAGTCGAGGGCCGCCTGGGCGACGCCGACCGCGAAGGAGGCGACGATGGGGCGCGTCGAGTCGAAGGTCGCCATGACCCCCTTGAACCCCTTCGCCTCCTTGGGCGGGGTGTCCGGGATGGGCTCCCCGATGAGGTTGTCCAGCGGAATCTTGCACTCGTCGAAGACGAGCGAGACCGTGTTGGAGGCGCGGATGCCCAGTTTCTTCTCGACCTTGGCGACCTTCACCCCGGGGGTCCCGGCGGGGACGATGAAGGCCCGCATCGAGGCGTGGCCGCCGACCTGTTCGAGGTTCTTCACGCCCGGGGGCAGCACCCGGGCCCACACCACCACGAGCCCGTTCGACTTCTCCAGGGCCAGTTCGCCGCTGGTGACGAAGATTTTCTCGCCGTTGAGGACCCAGTTGCCGCCCTCTTTGCGGGCCGTGGTCCGGATGGAAGCGGTGTCGGAGCCGGCGCCGGGCTCGGTGATGGACATGGCGCCCCACGTCGGTTTTTCCCCGGGGAAGCGGGAGAGCCACTTCGCCTTCTGCTCCGGGGTCCCGGCCGCCATGATGGCCGCGCCGCCCAACTGGGGGCCGGGCATCACCAGGGCGAGCCCCGCGTCGCCGTAGGTCATCTCCTCGGCGAGCAGGGCGGCCATGAGGGTGTTCTGCGACTCCTTCTTCTCCCCGTCCCCGCCGGCCAGTTTGCCGGGCTTCGCCTTGACCCCCGTGCCCCCGAGGGCGCTGGAGCCCATCGCCTTCATCATCCCGTGGACCTCGTTGATGAGTTTCCAGGGGACCTCGTGCTCCTTCTCGTCCCACTCGCGGGCCTGGGGCCGCAACTTGTGGACCGCCAGCTGCCGGAGCATGGACTTGATGTTGTTGAGGGACTTGGGGAGTTCGAAATCGACCATGGGCGGCGGGCCGGCCTTCAGACGATGGAGAGCCCCTCCCACGTGGCGAAGCCCCGGGCGTTCCTCATCCACATCTCCACCGGGTGGTCCCGGATGTAGCCGTGGCCGCCCAGAATCTGGACCGCGCGGTCGGTGGCCTTCATCACCATGTCGGAGGCGTACATCTTGGCGAGGTAGGCCGCCTTGAACGCGTCCTTGCCGGTGTCCATTAACCACGCCGCCTCCCACGCCAGCAGGCGCGTCGCGTCAATCTCCATCGCCATCTCGGCGAGCATGAATGCGATGGACTGGCGCTGGGCGATGGGCTCGCCGAACGCGATGCGGGTCTTGGCGTATTCCCGGGCATACTCGAACGCGGCCTTCGCGACGCCGACCGCCATCGAGGCGAGGGCGACCCGGCTCGCGCTCATCAGTTTGACGAAGTCCTCCTTCTTCCCCTCCCCCAGCCGGTTCTCGATGGGGACGACGGTCTTCTCGAAGGTGATTTCCGCCGTCTCCAGCGCCTTGAGGCCCATGTTCTTCTCCCGCTCCACCTTCAGGCCGCCGGAGTTCTCCACGTCCACGATGAACCCGGAGACGGCCTGGGGGGAGTCCTTGGGGACGGCCCAGACGAGGATGTGCTTGGCGGAGAGGCCGAGGGGGACGAAACACTTGGTCCCCGACAGTTCGTAGCCTTTCGCGGTGGGCTGGGCGGTCGTCTGGATGGACTCCAGGTCGAAGCCGAACCGGGGCTCCACGACGGCGGCCGTCGCCGCGGGGAATGCGTTGCCGGTGAACATCTTCAGGTATTTCTCCTTCTGGGAGGGGGTCCCGACCGCCATCACGGGGATGGCGAAGAGGGCCGGGGCGAGGAGGTGGGTCGCCATCGAGAGGTCGCCCCACGCCAGTTCCTCGGCCACCACGGAGCCGGTGACCGCGGAGCGCTGGCCTCCGAAGCCGCCATACTGCTCGGGGATGAGTTGCTGGAGGAGCCCGAGGCCCCACCCCTTCTGGACCACCTCGTCGGGGATTTTCCCGTGCTCGTCGGCCTCCTGGGCCTTCGGCGCACGCTCCCCCTTCGCGTCCCCGCGAATCTCGTTCTTCGCGAAGTCCACGACCGTGTCGCGTATCATCTTCTGGTCGTCGGTCAGGTCGAAGGAAACCATCTGGCCGTTTCGTCGTTTTCAAAACGATGTTTTAAACCTTACGTCCGTCTTTTCCGCAGGGCTACGGCGGCGCCGAGGGCCGCGAGGCCGAGGAGCGCCTCGAACCCGGGGCTCTTCTTCGG
>CAZANW010000007.1:5796-45438 GCA_964486625.1 uncultured Halobacteria archaeon | reverse complement strand
GGTTCCCCGAATACTTTCCGGCGGATGTGGGAAGAATTAATTTGGCCGCACTTAGCGGCCCCGGAGTCCCGGCGGAAGAGAGACCACAGTCCCGGGCGCGAGGGAGTTGTTCGCTGCGAAGCCCGCCGGAACCTCCACCACGTAGAGCGCCGGTGCCGGGGGCTCGTAGATGGGGCACGGGTCCGCGAGGCAGGGCGGCGCACGCTGGACGTAAACCACGGTCCCATTGGCCGAGAGCCAGACCATGTCGATGGGGAAGTTCACGTTCTTCATCCAGAACCCCCAGGGGCCCTCCGTGGGAAACACGAAGAGCATCGCCTCGTCGGGGGCCAGTCCCGGCCGGAACATCAGCCCGCGCTCGCGCGCGCCGGGCTCATCGGCCACCTCGGCCTGTAGGGGCGGGGCGCCTGGGAACTGGACGGTGACTTTCGGAGAGGGCTGGGTGCAGGCGGAGAGGGCCACGGCCGCGAGGGCGGCCGCCAGCAGAAAATACCTCATCCCTCGTAAATCCTGTCGAGCCGATGGCGCGAACGGGTCCGGGCGTAGGCGAGGGCGGAGTCGAGGAGGCGGTGCACGTGCTCGCGGAGCGAGGGGGGTATCTTCACGAGGCCGTTCGACTCCCGGACGATGCGCAGGGCCCTCTCCATGGCGTCGAACTGCTCGTTCATGAGAGTCTCCACCGCGGAGCGCCGGGGGAAGGCGCTGCGGACGAGGTCGTCGTAGGTCCGTCCATCCCCGCTCAAGAGGGCCCGTCCCAACTCCAGATGGCTCTTCAGTTCCTCGACCAGGTAGTTCTTGAGCCGCGGGGCCGCGGGGTGGTCCTTCTCGGCCCGGACCCACGCCTCGTTGGTCTCCAGGTAGTCGTCGAGGTGTCGGGCGATGATGGCGTCGAGGGTTCCCCGCTCCTGGAGGAGCCGGAAGTAGAGGTCCATGCGCTCGTAGCCGCGGCGGCGGGCGGCGGGGAGGGCGGTGAAGTGGAACAGGCCCCGGAGGAGGGGGGAGAGGAAGAGCCCGATGGGTCCCGTCGGGATGGTCCCGATCTGGCGCTCCACGTAGGCGAGCCCCTGGTCCAGTTCCTCCATCAATTCGCGGCGGATGAGGCCGATTTTCCGGCGCACGTCCGCGGGGGCCTCGGTGGCCGGTTTCCGGGTTTTCCTCTTCGGGGATTTTGCGCTCACAGAAGGCGCAGGGCCTCCATGGCCCGGGGAGGCGAACCCCCGTAGAGGGCCAGGTTCAGGCGGGGGGGGGTGGCGCCCACGACGAGCGCGAGCCCGTCGCCGTCCGGGAAGAGGTGACGGTGGACCCGGGCGTCGGCGCGACTCAAGAAGGGGTCGCGGTCCGGGTGGCTGTGGAACCACCCGACGACGTCCCGGCGCAGGTCCCGGGGCGGCCGCCAGCGCGCGGGCAGGAAGGAGCGGGGGGCGCGGAGGGCCCCCGGGAGGGGGTGGGCGTCATAGAGGAGGGTCCCGGCCCCGGAGCGGGTCCCGAACAGCAGCCCCCCCTGCTCCACCGGCCCCGCGCAGGCGCGGCCGAGAGCCTGGAGACAATCCCGGAGAATTGCGACAGAATGCTTTGCGCTCGGCGATTTCATCCCCCACGTGGGGTGGGAACGACCGGCTGAAAAACTTTCCCGAACGCTTCCCGCGAGCCTTTTTGACGGGCGGCGGCCAGTTCCCGGGAATGTACGCCTACGACCTCTCGCCCGCAATCGCCGAAATCCGTCGCGCGGGCGCGTTACGGGTGGGGATCGAGACCCCCGACGGGCTCAAGAGGCTCGCGCCGGAGGCGGCCCGGGAAATCGAGTCCAAGACGGGGGCGCAGGTGGTCCTCTCGGGGGAGCCCTGCTGGGGGGCGTGCGACATGAACCTCAAACTCTGGGAGCGGGTGGACCTCCTCGTCCACCTCGGGCACGCCCCCATGCTCGTCCGCGAGCGGGTGGTCTATGTGCCGGTCCGGATGGAGGTGGACGTCCTGCCGGTGGTCGAGAGGGCCCTGGAGCGGCTCCCGGGCAAGCGCGTCGTGCTCCTCACCACGGTCCAGCACCTCCACCAGATGGAGCGGGTCGAGGCGCTCCTGCGGGCCCGCGGCAGGGAGCCGCTCTACGGCCCGGCGGGAGGGCGGGTCAAGGCGCCGGGCCAGATGCTCGGCTGCGACTTCCGGGCTGCCCGGGCCGACTGCGACGCGCTTCTCTACGTGGGCTCCGGCGATTTCCACCCCCTCGGAGCCGCGATGGGGACCCGCAAGCCGGTCGTGGTGGCCGACCCCGCCACGGGACAGGTCCGCGTCGTGACCGCCGACCGCCTGCTGGAGGAGCGGCGGCGGGTCCTGAAGCGGGCCGCGGGGGCGCGCCGGTGGGGCATCCTCGTCTCGCCGAAGCCGGGGCAGGCCCGTGGGGGGCTCGCCCAGAGGCTCGCGGAGGAGGCGGCCCGGATGGGATGGGAGACCCAAACCGTTTTCATGGATGAGGTGGCTCCCTCGAAGGTGGACAACTTCGGATTCGACGCCTGGGTGAACACCGCCTGCCCGCGGCTGGCGCTGGACGACGCGCACCGCTTCGAGAAGCCGATGCTGACCCCGCAGGAGTTCGAGATTCTGCTCGGGTTGAGGAAGTGGGAGGACTACGTGTTCGACGAGATTTCGGGGCACTATGATATTGCCGGGGAGGGGAACGGGAAGGAGAAACTATGATTCCCCTTCAAGCGCAATTCGACCGCTCGCGCACGCTCGGCGGCCCCGGCCTCGCTCCCTTCGGTCGCTCGGCCCAGCGCCGCTCCTCGGACCTCGCTTCTCTCGGTCCTCGTCGCAAATTGGCGTTGGGGGCCGCCTCGCTTGTGCGCGAGCTCGCACAATGGCGGGCCGTGCATCGAAAGGGGCCGTTGCAAGCGCAAGGGCCGCAGCGCGAAGATGCGCGTAGGCGGCAGTATTGTGGTGAGGGCGAGCATCGCGAGCCCTCACCACATGCCGCCGACGAGCGAGGGGCGAGCGCAGCGAGCCCCGAGCGAGTAGCGCATCGAGCGCGCGGCCCGACGGGGAAGGTATAAATGGCAACGACCGGTCGTGCAGCCAAGAAAATAGGCAACAAGGCCCCCATCCGCCCCTACGTGGAGACCATCGTGGACCACCTCCGGGAGGCGGCCGAGGAGTTGAGCGCCGAGGAACTGGAGGGGTTCGTCGAGGCGCTCCAGTCGGGCAAGCGAATCTTCGTCATGGGCGCGGGCCGCTCGGGCCTCGTCGCGAAGGCGTTCGCGATGCGCCTCATGCACCTCGGGTTCACCACGTTCGTCGTCGGCGAGACCACCACCCCGGCGCTCGACAAGTATGACACGGTGGTCGCCATCACCGGCTCGGGCCGGACCCGTTCGATTCTCGAACTCGGCAAGACCGCGAAGGAACTCGGGGCCCGCCTCGCCCTGGTGACCTCCCGGCGCGACTCCCCGATGGCGGAGATGGCGACCGCCCTCCTGGTGGTGAAGGGACCGCCCTCCCGGGCCCAGACCCCCGCCGACTACGAGAAGCGGCAGTTGCGCGGGGAATACCGCAGCCTCGCGCCCCTCGGGACGCTGTTCGAGACCGCGGCGATGGTGGTCCTCGACGGGGTCATCGCGCACCTGATGGAGAGGAAGGGCATCTCGGAGAAGGAGTTGAAGGCGAGGCACGCGGTGCTTGAGTGAGAGGATGCCCCGTCTGGCAAAACGGCTCGACCGCATCGACATCTCCGGCATCCGCAAAGCGTTTGAGAAGAAGGGCGTCGCCCCGGCCAAGGAGGACATCAACTTGGCCTTGGGCCAGCCCGATTTCGACACCCCCGCCCACGTCAAGGCGGCCGCGGCGCGCGCCCTGGAGGCGGGCCACACCTCCTACACCCCCAACGCGGGCATCCCGGAACTGCGCGAGGCCGTCGCGGCGAAATTGAGGGCGGAGAACCGCATTTCCGTGAAGCCTGAGCGGGTCCTTGTCACCTCCGGGGCCTCGGAGGCGCTCCACCTCGCGTTGATGGCGCTCGTGAACCCCGGCGACGAGGTGCTCATCCCTGACCCGGGCTTCGTCTCCTACGCGCCTCTGACGCGGGCCGCGGGCGGAAAGCCGGTCGGGGTCCCGCTGCGGAAGGACCTGACCCTCGACCTTGGCAAACTGGAGAAGGCCATCACTCGCAAGACCCGGGTCATCGTCGTGGATTCCCCCGCCAACCCGACGGGGGCCGTGGAACTCCCGGGGGACCTGAAGGCGCTCGCCGGGCTCGCGGAGGAGCGGGACCTGATGCTGATTTCTGACGAGGCCTATGAAGCGTTTGTTTACGAGGGCACCCATGCCAGCCCCGCCCGCTGGGCTCCGGACAACGTGGTGACCGTCAACGCGGCGTCGAAGACCTTCGCCATGACCGGCTGGCGCCTCGGGTTCGCCGCCGGTCCCCCGGAGGTGGTGGACGGGATGCTCCGGCTCCACTGCTACCTCCAAGCGTGCGCGTCGTCGGTGGCCCAGCACGCGGCCCTCGCGGCCTACACCGGCCCGCGGGATGCAGTGGCGGAGATGCGGGAGAGGTTCCGGAAGAGGCGCGACTTCGTCCTGCGGTCCCTCGATGGAGCGGGGGTTCCATGCCCCCGGCCCCGGGGGGCGTTCTATGCGTTCCCCGAAATCGGGGACGGAGACCGGTTCGCGGCGGAGGCGGCCCGCCGCGGGGTGCGGGTGGTCCCGGGCTCGGCCTTCGGGCGGCGGGGGAAGCGCCACATCCGCATCTCCTACGCGGTCGCGGAGGAGAAGCTGGAGCGCGGGCTGGAGATTCTGGCCGGCGTGTTCCGGGAAAAGCGCTAACGCTTCTTGGAGCGGCGCGCGGCCTTGCTCCGGGCGGGAGCCTTCCCATTCCGCGGGGCCCGGGCGGCCTTCCCGGCGTGCTGGTCCATCTCCGCGAAGACGTCGCGGCTCGTGATGACCCCCACCAGTTTGTCGTGGTCCACGACGGGGAGCCTCCGGATGCCGTGCTTGTTCATGATGCCCACCGCCTCCTCGACGCTCATCTTCGGGGTCCCGACGACGAGCTTCGAGGTCATCACCTGGACCACGTAGGTGGAGTCGGTGAAGAGGCCCGCGGCCGTCACCTTGTAGAGGAGGTCCCGCTCCGTGACGATGCCGATGGGGGACTGGCCCGCGGAGACGATGAGCCACCCGATGTTCTTCTCCCGCATCAGGCGCGCCGCCTCGGTCACCGTGGCCCGGGGGGAGATGGCGATGGGCTGCCGCATGATATCCCCGACCCGCGTGACCATGGTATCCCCTCTCCCCGGATGGTCAAAAAACTTCGCCCGTTCGGTGGCCGTCGAGTTTTATTCGCGGACCACCCGCGCGTCCACCGCCAGGGCGCCGCCGGAGTGGGCCATGAGGGGGTTGATGTCCATCTCCCGGACCTCGGGATGCTCGTGGACGAGGCGGGAGACCTTCAGGAGGGTCTCGACGACCCGGCCCGTGTCCACGGCGGGCCGCCCCCGGTAGCCCGCCAGGAGGGGCGCCCCGCGAATCCCGGCGACCATCTCCCGGGCCTCGCCCTCGGTCACCGGGATGAGCCGCAGGGCCACGTCCCGGTAGAGCTCCACAAGCACGCCCCCGACGCCGAAGAGCAGCACGGGCCCGAACTGGGGGTCGCGACTGGCGCCGATGATGAGTTCCAGGCCGGGCGGGGCCATCCTCTGGACCAGGGCCCCCCGGGCCCCCGGGGTTCCCTGGAGTTCGGTCCAAGCCCTCCGCACCTCCTCCTCGCTCCGGAGGCCGAGCTTGACGCCGCCCACGTCGGACTTGTGGGAGACCCCGAGGGCCTTGAGGGCGACGGGATACCCCAGTTCGCGGGCCGCCGCGAGGGCCCCGGCCCCGTCCCGGGCCGCGCGCGACTCGCAGACCGGGATGCCGGCGCCCCGGACGAACTCCAGCGCGTCGAGCCCGGTGAGTTCCATCTCACTTCCCGAGAATTTCGCGGGCGACCACGAGTTTCTGGATTTCCAGCGAGCCCTGGCCATACTGGGCCATCTTGCTGTCCACGAACATCCGGCCCACGGGGTAGTCCTTCATCCACCCCTTCCCGCCCATGACCTTCAGCAGGTGCTCGGCGGCGCGGCCCGCGAGGTCCACGCAGAAGAGCTTGGCCATGGAGGCCTCCTTGGTGTGCTTCTCCCCCCGGTCCCCCAGCCACGCCGCGTGGTAGGTGAGCCAGCGGCCCGCCTCGATTTCGGCCGCCATCTCGGCGATGGGGAAGGAGATGGCCTGGTACTCCTTGAGGGGCTTCCCGAAGACGACCCGCTCCTTCGCGTAGGCCACCGCCATGTCGAGGGCCGCCTCGGCCTTGCCCAGGTTGGCCGCCGCGAGGCAGACGCGGGTCCCGTCCATGACCCGCATGGCGGTGCGGAAGCCCTCGCCCTCCCTGCCGATGAGGTTCTCCTCCGGAACGAAGAGGTCCTTGAACTCCAGTTCGTAGACCTTGTGCTCCACGCCGCCCCACCCGAAGAGCCGCTTCATCTTCGGCCCGTTGCGCCGGTCCACGAGGAAGGCGCTGATTCCCTTCGCCCCCTTCGCCGGGTCGGTCTTGGCGAAGGTCACGATGTGGGTGGCGATGTCGCAGTTGGAGATGAACCGCTTCTTGCCGTTGAGCAGGTAACCGCCCTTCGTTCTCTTCGCGGTGGAGGCCATGGAGGCGGGGTCGGAGCCGGGGCCCTCGTCGGTCATGGCGAAGGCGCACCACATCTCCCCGGAGGACATCCTGGGAATCCACTTCCGCTTCTGCTCCTCCGTCCCGCCGGCGGCAATCACGTTGCCCCCCAGGCCGCACCCCTCGACGATGAGGACGCTCGTGGAGTGGACGCGGGCAATCTCCTCGTGGACGATGCACATGTCCACCAGGGAGCCGCCCTTGCCGCCATACTCGCGGGGGAACCAGAGGCCCACGTAGAGCCGCTTCATTTTCTCCACGAGGTCCGGGTCGTAGGACTGGTTCTCCACCATCCAGGCAATCTTGGGGCGAATCTCCCTCTCCGCGAACTGGCGGACGGAGCGCCGCAACTCCTCCTGCTCCCCGGAGAACTCGAACGAGAGCATCCACGCCCTTCGGGGCGGCGCTTGAAAAATGCTGCGGCGGCCTTTCCTTTCGGGAAGGGCCGGGATGGATTTATCCGGCACTCCGCGGAAACCCCCCGATGCCCGGAGGCGCCGACGGGCTCCAGCCCCTCTTCGAGCCCCGCAACGTTTCCATCGTCGGGGCATCCGGGGACCCCGCCAAACTGGGCACCCGGATTCTGGGCCACATCCTGATGGGGAAGTTCCCCGGCCGGGTCCTCCCGGTCCACACCAAGGAGAAGGTCCTCGGCCTCCCCACCTGCCCCTCCATCGACCGGCTGCCGGGGGACACCGACCTCCTGGTCCTCACCATCCCGGCCAAGGGGGTCCCCGAGGCGCTGGAGCAGTGCGCTTCGGCCGGGGTCCGGGCCGCCATCGTCATCTCCTCGGGCTTCGCCGAGGCGGGGGAGGCGGGCCTGCAGAGGGAGGCCGCCTCGGTGGCGCGCAAACACGGGCTCCGGTTCCTCGGCCCCAACTGCATGGGGCTCTTCAGCGCGCCCGCCGGGCTCAACGCCACCCTCCCTCCCATGTTTCCCGCGTCCGGCGATGTCTCCGTCCTCAGCCAGAGCGGGGGTGTCGGGACGGTGACGGTGGAGGCGCTCGGCACGCGGCTCGTGGGCTGCCGCTTCTTCGCCAGCACCGGCAACGAGGCCGACGTCCGCGCGGAGGACGTCCTGGAGTATTTCGCCCACGACCCCGGGACCCGGGTCGTCCTCGGGTTCGTCGAGGGAGTCCGGGAGGGGAGGCGCTTCTTCGAGATTTGCCGCAAACTCGGCAAGCCCTTCGTCCTCCTCAAGGGCGGGACCTCCGAGGCGGGCGTGCGGGCGGCGGCGAGCCACACCGGGTCCCTCGCCGGCTCCCCGGAGGTCTTCCAGGCGGTCCTCCGCCAGGCGAACGTGGTGGGGGTGGAGGGCGTCGGCGACCTCGTGGAGACCGGCATCGCCTTCTCGAAGCAGCCGAGGCCGAATGGCAAGCGCGTCGCGATTGTCACGAGCGGAGGCGGCGGAGGCGTCGTTTGCGCGGACATCTGCACCCGCTACGGGCTCGAGATGCCCCCCCTTCCCCGGGAGGTCGTGGAGCGCATGAGCGCGTTCCTCCCCCCCTACTGGTCCAGGAACAACCCCGTGGACATCACCGCGGACGCGGTGCGCGACTTCACCGTCTATGCGAAGTGCGCCGAGGCCATCCTCGCCTGCGACGCCTACGACGGGCTGATTCTGGTCCTCCTCGTGGGGATGATTCACAAATTGCCGACCAAGTATGAGGGGCGCGAGATTCCCCCGGGGTATCCCCCCCTCTCCGCGGCGGCCGACCTCCTCTACGCGGCGGAACTGGACCTGGCCCGGCGCCTCGGGAGGCTCGCCCCGAAGCACGGCAAGCCGGTCCTCTCCGTCTGCCCCATGGCGCCCTACTCCGCCCTCGACCCGAAGGTGCGGGCGGTCCTCTCGGCCATGGCCCAGGGGGGCGTCACGACCCACGTGAGCCCCGAGGACGCCATCGGCGCCTTCCAGAGGATGGAGGAGTGGGCCCGGAGGGCGGACCGGGCGCCGGGGTGAGGATGGACTACCCCGGGATTCCGGCCTGGGAAATCCTGGACCGCCCCGCCCGGAAGCACCCGCACCGGGTCGCCACGGTTTTCCGCGGAGCAGGGACGACCTACGAGCGCTGCCGCGAGGGCTCCGGCCGCTTCGCCGCCGCCCTGGCCGGAATGGGCGTGTCTCCCGGGGAACGGGTGGCCCTCCTGCTCCCCAACAGCCCGGCGTTCATCCTCTCCCTCTTCGCGGTCCTCAAGGCCGGGGCGGTCGCGGTGCCCCTGAACACCCTCCTGCGGGAGCGGGAGGTCGCCGGGCTGCTCTCCGACTCCGGCGCCCGGACCGTCGTCACCACGGAGGCCCTCTACAAGGCGGGGTGCATGTCCGGTCTGCGGACGGTCAAGGTGTCCGATGACGCGGTGCCGGAATCGAAGGCTCCGGTCGAGAGCCCCCCGGTCTCTCCCAAGGAGGACCTCGCCGTCCTCCTCTACACCGGAGGGACCACCGGCGAGCCCAAGGGGGTCATGGTCACCCACTTCAACATCGTGGCGAACGTGCACCAGCGGGCGGCCCGGGTCCAAGTGGAGGAGGCGGGAGAGACCACCCTCCGCATCTCCCCCTGGTCCCACGCCGCGGGGCTCGTCTCCGCCCTCCTGGGGGACCTCTGGAGCGCCTCGACCGTCGTCATCTTCCCCCCGCGGACCGTGGGGCTCGACCCGGCGCAGGTCCTGAAGGCGGTGGAGGAGCACCGGGTAACCAACCTCGCCGGGACCCCCCAGTTCTTCATCGCCCTCCTCGCCCACCCCGACCTCGGGAAATACGACCTCTCCTCCCTCCGGCGCTGCCAGTGCGGCGCGGCCCCCGCGGCCCCCGAGTTGCTGGCGCGGATGAGGGAGCGGCTCGCCCCCGACCTCATCCACGGCTACGGCCTTACGGAGGCGACGGCCGCGGTGACCGCCACCCCGCCGGGCCGGGAACGGGTCGGAAGCGTGGGGCTCCCGCTCCAAGACACCGAGGTGAGAATCGTGGACCCGGAGACCGGGACGGGTGACCTCCCGCCCGGTGAGGTCGGGGAGATTGCGGTCCGGGGCCCCCAGGTGGCGTTAGGCTACTGGAACCGCCCGGAGGAGACCGCGAAGGTCTTCCGCGGCGGCTGGCTCCTCACCGGAGACCTGGGGAGCGTGGACGCCGACGGCTTCGTCCGCATCGTGGACCGGAAGAAGGACCTCATCATCTCCAAGGGCTACAAGGTCTATCCGCGGGAACTGGAGGAGGTCCTCTCCGACCACCCCGCGGTCCACCAGTGCGCGGTGGTGGGGGCCGCCGACCCCGCCCGCGGGGAGGTGCCCGTGGCCCACGTCGTCCTCAAACCCGGGGCACGGGTGACTGTCGAGGAACTGCTGCGGTTCGCGGACGAGCGACTGGCCCCCTACAAGCGCATCCGGGAAATCCGCATCGCGGAGAGCCTCCCCATGACCCACGTGCTGAAGGTCGCCAAGCGGGAGTTGAGGAGGTGACGGCCCCCGGCTGGGTCGACCACGACCTCAAGGGCCCGAGCCCGTGGGTCCGACCCGGGCGCCCCTGGTTCCGGTGGCACGACCCGGGGGTCCCGTGGACGATACGCTACCCGGAGGTTCCGGCGGGCGAGGTCCTCCGCCGCGGGACCGCGGACTTCCCCGGCAACGTGGCGGTGGAGTCGGGCGGGGAGCGGTGGACCTACCGGCAAACCGAGGAGACCGCAGGCCGGCTGGCGGCGGGACTGCGGGCCCTCGGGCTCGGCCCGGGCCGGGCCGTGGCCCTCTACACGAAGAACTGCCCGGAGTTCATCGTCGGGGCCGTCGGGATTCTCCGGAGCGGGGCCGCCTGCACGCCCCTCAACCCCCTCCTGGGGAGAGGCGAACTGGAGTACATCCTCGATGAGGCGGGCGTCGTGGACGCCATCCTCGTGGACGAGGACCACCACCGGGCGGTGAGGGGGCTCAGGTCCCCGCCGAAGAACATGATTGTCATCGGGGACGGGAAGGGGGATGCCCCTTCGTTCCGCGACTTCGCCGCGGCCCACGCCTCCGGGCCCGACGCCCCGGCGGCGCCGGACGATGTGGCGGCGCTCGTCTTCACCGGGGGCACCACGGGGAGGCCCAAGGGGGCCGTCCTCACCCAGCGGAACGTCGTCGCCCTCATCCTGACGTTCACCGCCCACCCCAAGTGGGGGGAGCGGCGGGGCAAGGAGACGCGCCTGGTCTTCCTCCCCCTCTGCCACATCTTCGGCCTCTCCGTGGTCCTCGGGGCCTACTTCTCGGCCCACCGGATTGTCCTCAACGAGCGCTTCCGGCCCGAGGAGGTCATGGCCCTCATCGAGGAGCGCAGGCCGCGCATCTTCGGGGGCGTCCCCACCATGTATTCCATGCTCCTGAACCACCCCGACTTCGGCAGGTGCGACCTCTCCTCCCTGGAGTTGTGCGTGTCGAGCGCCGACGCCCTCCCCGAGGAGACCGAAAGGCGCTGGCACCAGAGGACCGGAATCTGGCCCACCCAACTCTACGGGATGACCGAGTGCCCCGGCGTCGCCTCCACGCCCCCCTGGGTCCCCCGGTTGGCGGGCACGGTGGGGATTCCGACCCTCGACACCGACCTGAAAATCGTGGACCCCGAGACCGGCGGGGAGCTGCCCCCCGGGAGCGTGGGGGAGATTGCAGTCCGCTCGCCCCGGGTGATGCAGGGCTACTGGAGGCGGCCCGAGGAGACGGCCCGCGTGCTCCGCGACGGGTGGTACCACACCGGCGACCTGGGGAGCATGGATACGGAAGGCTACCTGACCGTGGTGGGCCGGAAGAACGACATCATCAAATACAAGGGCTACAAGGTCTTCCCGGAGGAAATCGAGGAGGTGCTCTACACCCACCCGGCGGTCCTGGAGTGCGGGGTCGTCGGGGTCCCCGACCCGGCGGCGGGGGAGGCGGTCAAAGCCTACGTGGCCCTGCGGCCCGGGTCGAAAGGAAAAGTCCGCGAAGAGGATGTTCTCGGGTTCGCCCGGGAGCGGCTCGCGCCCTACAAGGTCCCCCGGGCGGTGGAGTTCGTGGCGCTCATCCCGAAGACGCCCATCGGGAAGGTGTGGAGGAAGAAGTTGAGGGAACGTGGGTAGGGGCCGGGTGAGATGGGGCTTCGCGCCCGCAGGGCGAAGTCAAGAAAGGGCGCAGTTAACTGGTCCGCCGGCGCAGCGCAAGGGCGGCCGCCCCCAGCGCCCCCAGCGCGGCCACCGCCTCGAACCCCGGCGTCCGGACCGGGGGCGCGTTGACCTTCTGCTCCAGCAGCCGCGCCAGCCCCTGGGCGGCCGCCGTCTCGAAATCGGAGTCCACCGCGTCCACGGAGACCACGAGGTCCCCCTTCTGGAACAGGATGCTGGCCCCCCGGGGCGCCCCGGGCGACAACTCGCCCATGAAGCCGCGCTCCCCGTAAGGGGCCGCCCGCTGGTAAATGTCCGTGGACTCGTTGATGAGTTTCGCCAGGCAGTCCACGAACCGGCTGGAGTTGGCGGGCGTGTCGAACCGGTAGAGGGTGATGCGGCCCACGCTCTTGTTCTTGACCGCGGCCCCCGGCAGGAGTTGCGGGTTCA
Organism: uncultured Halobacteria archaeon; assembly: GCA_964486625.1. Lineage (GTDB taxonomy): Archaea > Halobacteriota > Syntropharchaeia > JACQPP01 > JACQPP01 > JAWCQZ01. The sequence continues at coordinate 33,201 of CAZANW010000007.1, read as the reverse complement.
GCCGCTGCACCACCCCCCCGACCGGCGTGGCGTCGCACGCCGCGCGAACCCTGACGACGGTGGGGACCTCCTCGGGGGCCGTCCCGTTCAGCCGGTAGGGGGCCAGTTCCGCGGAGGTCGGGAGGAGGGCGAAATCGGGGGGCGTCGCCCGCCCCGGGGCGGCTCCTGCGAGGAGGATGAGAAGGGCGAGGACGAGAACGGCGCGCGGAGTCCCGGAAAATTCTACGCCCTTGCTTTGAGTCCCGGCCATGGCTCCCTCCCGGTGGCTTCAAAACATGCGGTCCCGTCCGCGGTCAACTCCTGCCGGAGTTTCCAGCCCGCCCCCTCCCTCCGCAGGACTTTCAGGCGCATGTCGGCGAGTTCCGAGTTGGCGCAGTAGAGGCGGCTCTCGTCGGGGTCGATGTATTCCAGTTGGACCATCTTCCCGCTCTCGGCGGTGATTTCCCCCTCGAACCGCGTGTCGCCGCGCTCGGCGGCGAAGGTCCACCGGCCGAGTTCCCACCGGCTCTCGGTCCTCCGCAGGTCGGAGATGCGGTTGAACGTGAACCGGTGGCCGGGCCTCTCGAAGTGGACGATGGTGATGTGGCCCTCCCTCCCGGCACGGGGCTTCACCGAGAAACCCTCGAAGACGAACTCCGGGTCCTCCTTGAACGTGTCGCAGTGGCCCCACGCCCAGCCCGGGGCGTGGCGGCGCCCCCAGTGGTGGGTCTCGTGGCCCGGCGCGCCGCGGAACTCGTAGGCCGTGCCGTTGACCGATGCCCGGCCCGAGAGTTTCACGGCAAGGTTGGGCGACGCGACGCGGGCCACCGGCAGGGGCAGGGCGTAGATGAATCCGGGCAGGTGGCGGAAGGAGTCCGGGTTGGGCTCCCACTTCAGGTCCCACTCCATCTCCCCCTCGGGGCCCTTCACCCGTCCTCGGGCCGAGCGGTGGGTCAGTTCCGACCCCCCGAGGGCGAAGCGGAAGGGAGAGGCGGCGAGGGCCGCCTTGGAGGCGGGGGCTTTCTCCCTCACCGCGACGGTCCTGCCCGTCTTCCCGTCGAAGAAGTTGCCCCAGAGTTCGACGATGGCCTCGCCCTTGAGGGGCGCCATCAGGGTGTAGCGGAGCCACCAGGCGGTCCCGCTCGGGAGGTCGTGGAAAATCACGTAGTAGGCCTCGTAGGCCCCGGGGCGGCCCTTCCAGCGGACCGCATTGTCGCGCTCTGATGGGACCATCCGGAAAGTCTTGGCGCAGGGAAAAAGGATGGCGCTCCCGCCTCACGCGGAGCACTTCAAGGAGGGGTTCCAGTCGGAGTAGGTCCCCGCCGGGTTGGGGACGAACCAGACGTGGAGGAGGTAGTGGGGAAAGTTCATGCCCGGGTGGCCGCCGGGGAGGAAGACCATCGGCTGGCCGAAGACCTTGGGCGAGGTGGCGTTCGCATTGGCCTCGTATTCGACTCCCACGACCTCGGGCTTCCCGTCGCCGTCCGCGTCGAGGAGGAGCATGTTCTCCGGCCTCAGGGGGTCCACCTTGTCGTCGAAGAGGTCGGGCCTGGCGTAGTGGAACCCCATGGCCGCGGTCTCGGGCGTGGTGGACGGGATGCCCAGTTGGGGCCGGGCCGGGGGTGGAATCTCGGAGACGTTCGTGCACCCGGAGACCGGGATGTAGCCCGCGGGGAGCCTGTCGGCGGTCAGGCCGGCGAACCTGGCTTTCGCTTGGTCGTAGCTCGCCGGCATGGGAGAGCCCTCCGGGGCGGGCGTCTGGGGACCCGCGCAGCCGGAGACCAGGAAGGTGGCGGCCGCGAGACCGGCCACGAGGAGCCAATGCGGGCGCACATGCGGAGAGACTCCTCCGGCGCCGAAAAACCTTATCCAGGAATCGGGTCTTGACCCGGCTTCTCCGTCAGCCGCGCCTCTTTCACAAACAGCGTCCCCCGGTCCCCCCTCCACACCTTCTCGGCCACCGCAATTTCGATGCGCTTCCGGAAGAACGGCGCGTCGAGGACCAGCGTCTCATACTCGCCCCCCTCGCCGCTGGGGTGGAGGCCGTGTTTTTTTTGCAGCCGCAGCAGGTCCTCCACCGCCGCGCCGTCGAGCCTCCGGCCGAGCCACTCGGGCCCGAGGCCGAGCGCCGCCACATGGACGAATACCACGTGCCACGGGTCGCGCGCCACCTCCCGGAGCATCGGCACCGGGTCCTCCCCCCACAGCGGGGCGACGAGGGCCAGCCCCAGGCCGCGGCAGAGCGCCTCGACCCGCTCCTTCTGGTATGTGGAGGCCACCGCCCCGGCCACAACCCCTTCGCAGCCGCGCTCCTTGGCCCGGACGAGGGCCCTGCGGAGGTCCTCCAGTTCGCGCTCCTTCTCCCCCTTCGTCGCCTCGACGACGAGCGGGAGGCCGCACGCCTCGGCGAACAAGTCGGTCAGGTGGACGTTCTGGGACTGGAACATGTAGGACTCGGGGTTCTCGGGGCGGATGGAGACGAGGCAGGCAATCTCGTGGCCCTGCTGCGCGGCCTTCCACAGGGACCAGGAGGAGTCCTTTCCGCCGGAGACGAGGGCCGCGAGGCGCATCCATAGAGATAGAGATAAGAAGAAGCCCCCTACCGGGGTCCATGGCCGGCCTCTCCCGCACCTGCCCCCGCTGCCGCTCGACCCTCGTCACCAAATATTTCCGGGCCCAGCAACGCAAGATGTATCTCCCCCACGGCCACGTCAACCCGGTGGAGTGGCGCTACTGGTGCCCGCGGTGCCAGAGATACGTGCGGTAATCAGCGGGCGGGAGCGGGGGCCGCCGGGGCTGCCTGCGCGGCGTGCCCGTTGCCCGCCTGCAGCAGCCGCGTCATCTCCCGGACCACCTCGAACAGGTCCCCGGCGATGCCGTAGTCTGCGTTCTTGAAGATGTCCGCCTCCGGGTCCTTGTTGATGGCCACCACGACGTCGGAGCTCCTCATGCCCGCCAGGTGCTGGATGGCCCCCGAGATGCCGCAGGCGATGTAGAGTTTCGGCCTCACGCTCCGGCCGGTCTGGCCCACCTGGTGCTCCCGCGCAATCCAGCCCGCGTCCACCGCCTTCCGCGAGGCCCCCACGAGGACTCCCGAGGCGGGACCCCCGAGGGCGGCGGCCAGGTCCTGCAGGGCCCGGAACCCCTCGGGGCCGCCGAGACCGAAGCCCCCCGACACGATGACGCGGGCCCCCGTGAGGTCCACCGACTCGCGGGGGATGAACTCGACGACCTTGGTCGGGATGCCCTCCTCCTTCAGGTCCACCGCCAGGGGGACGACCTCGCCGCCCCTCCCCTCCTGCCGGGGCGGGACGGGGAAGACCCCGGGGCGGGCGGTCGCCATCTGGGGCCGGTGGGTCTTGCAGACAATGGTCACCAGGGTCCGCCCCCCGAAGGCGGGCCGCTTCGCCTGTAGGAGGCGGCTCTCCGGGTCGGCGTCGAGGGAGGTGCAGTCGGCGGTGATGCCCGCCGCCACGAAGACGGCGATGCGCGAGGCGATGTCCCGGCCGTTGCGGGTGGCGGGGAGGAGGACAATCTCGGGCTTCTGCTCCCGGATGGTCTTGGACGCGATGTCCGCGTAGGGCTCCGACCGGTAGTCGCGGAGGAGGGGGTGGTCGCCCACCAGGACCCGGTCCGCCCCGCGGGCCAGCGTCTCCCGGGCGAGGGGCCCGACCTCGTAACCCAGGAGGAGGCAGGTCAGGGGGACCTTCAGTTTCTCCGCGATGACCCGGGCGGGGGTGAGCAGTTCGTAGGAGGCGGCCATCATGCGGCCCCGCCGCTGGTCCATGACGACCATCACCCCCCGGTAGGCCGCCGCGTCGGGGGGCGCCCGGGCCCCCTGGAGGTCCGCCGTCACGACAGCACCCCCTGGGCCCGGAGGCGCTCCAGGAGGCGGGCCGCAGCCTCCCCCGCGCTGCCGTTGAGCATCTGGACCTGACGCCCCCCACCCTTCTCCGCCACCACCTTGGCCACCACGGTGGGCGAGCCCTTCAGCCCCACCCACTCGGCCGGAATTTCAATCTCCTTGGGGGTCCACGTCGGCAGGGGGTAACGGAGGGCCTTCAGTTTCCCGGAGAGGGTTGGGACCCGGGGGAAGTTGGCCTCCAGGACCACGGTCACCAGGCCGGGGGGCGGGAACTCCACCACGGAGACCCCGTCCTCGAGGTCCCTCCGGGCCCGGAAGACCCGCCGGTCGGGGAGGAACTCCAGTTCGCTGACGTAGGTGGCCTGGGGGAGGCGGAGGTGGGCGGCGATGCCCGGCCCCACGTGGCCGGTGCTGGAGTCGGTGGTCTCGTCCCCGCAGAGGACCAGGTCCACGGCCCCGAGTTTCTGGATGGTCCGGGCCAGGGTCAGGCTCGTGGGGTAGGTGTCGGCTCCCGCGAGGCTCCGGTCGCAGAGGAGTATCGCGTCGTCGCAGCCGCGGGCCAGGAGTTCCTTGAGGACCGCGTCGGCCTGGGGCGGGCCCATGCTGATGGCGGTGACCTTGCCCCCGTGCTTCTCCTTCAACTGGAGGGCGACTTCGGCCGCGCGCTCGTCGGGGGGATTGATGACCGCCCGGGCGCCGGCCCGGATGAGGGTCCCGCGCTCCGGGTCGATGCGGAGGTCTTGGGAGTGGGGGACTTGCTTGACGCAGACGGCGATGTTCAGCCCCTTCTCACCCATAGGCGAACCTCACCCCGAAGGGGCCCCGGGGCCACGACCACTTCACCGAGCCCCGCTCGCAGATGATGTCGCAGGTCCCGCACTCCAGGCAGTCCTCGTAGCGGTAGACCAGCTTCCCGTTGACCCGCGTGAAGCACTGGGCGGGGCAGGCAATCGTGCAGAGGGAGTGGGGACAGGGCCCGCAGATGTCCGGGTTGACCGTGATGTGCTCGTAGGCCTTGTCGGTGTCATACTTCAGCGTCCCGAGGCGCCGCGCGATGCCGTCGCCCCGGTGTGGGTGCGCGGGAGCCTTCGCCATGGGGGCACCTTCGGTGCCCCGGGCCCCCTCCCCCGGGGATGGGGCCATTCAGAAGTTCAGCCCCCCCGAGGCCGCGTCCCGCGCCAGCTGGACCGGGCTCACGCCGTGCTTCCGCGCCGCCCTGAGGAAAATCTTCCACGCCTTGCTCTTGGGCTGCCCCTTCTCTGTGAACATCTCCTTGAAGACGTCGGCCATGAGGGCGGGGTAGGCGGAGTGCATCCGCGGGTTCCACACCGCGCGCGGGACTGTCTTGAACCTCCGGAAGTCGCTGAGGACGTGGTCCTCCTCCAGGAGGTGGAGGTAGAGGCCGAGGGCCTCCGCCGAGAAATCGCCCCTCTTCTTCGCCTCCGCGACGGTCCTCCCGGCCGCCGCGCCCGAGAGGGCGGCGTAGTTCATGCCGTGGATGACGAAGCCGTTGGAGAAGCAGAAGCCGCCCGCGTCCCCGGCCACGAGGAACCCGTCGCCGCAGAGTTTCCCGCGGAGGGCGGCCAAGTCCCTCCCGACGCCGGCGGCCGACCCGGCCCCCAGGAGGCCCCAAGCGTTGTCCACGAGGTTGTAGAGCCCGTCCATGCGGCGCGGCGGGAGGAGGACGTTGAGCCCCGCGGGGATGGGCCGCGCCCCGAACTCCACCACCTCGCCCCCCTCCACCAGCGGGGCAATCGCGGGGTGGTTCCGGAACATCTCCACCATCTCGTGGGACGGGGGGGTCTCCGGCGACTTCGAGGAGCCGTTCGAGGACTTGTGGCCCGCGGCCGCGAGGGCTTCGAGGCTCACCACGACCCCGAGGGAAATCGTCTCCTTGTTGGTGTAGAGGAAGCCCCCCGCCCGGGCCCCGTTCGGCAGGAAGCCGAGGACGCACTCCATGGCGAACCCGGAGTCGCCGGAGAGGTGGAACCGCTCCTCGAGGGTCTTCCGGGGCAAGGAGATGACCTCCTTGACCCCCAGTTCGAGGTCGGCGGGCCCGAACCGGGGCTTGCCGGACATCCCCTCGGAGAGCATGAGCCGGGAGTTGGCCCCGTCGGCAATCACCACGGCGCCCGCCTGGACCGTGTCCCCCGACTCCGCGACCCCCGTGACGCGGCCGTTCTCCCGCGCCAGTTGCCGGATGGGGAGGCCGGTGAAGAGGGTGGCCCCGGCCTCCTCGGCCTTCTTGGCCAGCCAGGGGTCGAACTTGGAGCGGAGGACCGTGTAGCCGTTGTGGGGTGGGCGCTCCCACTCGGCGGACCGGAAGTCCACGCCGACCGCGGAGTCGGGGGTGAGGAAGGCGAGCCGCTTCTGGCTGACGAAGCGCTCCAGGGGGGCCTCGGTCCGCCACCCCGGGACCACCCGGTCGAGGGCGGACCCCCACAGGATGCCCCCCGAGAGGTTCTTGACGCCGGGCTCGGCGCCGCGCTCCAGGAGGAGGACGCTCAGCCCCTCCCGGGCCATCGTGATGGCCGCGCTGCACCCTGCGATCCCGGCCCCGACGACGATCGCGTCGAACCGCTCGGCCATGGGGGGCGATGGCGCGGGGTGTTTTAGAACCGTTCAGTGGTAAGAGACGTGGAAATCCGTAACTTCCGATAGGCCGGGGGAATTTACGTAGGGCGAGGGTGGGAAAATCTTAAATCCGCGGCAAGTTTGACTATGCCGCTGCCGCCGGGGAGTGAACCATGATTGTCGGCGTGCCGCGGGAGACCCTGCCCGGGGAGACCCGGGTCGCCCTGACCCCCGACGCCGTTTCCAAACTGAAGGGGCTCCAGGTGGTGGTGGAGAAGGGCGCCGGCGGGGGCGCGGGCATCCCCGACGACGCCTACGCGAAGGCCGGGGCGACGGTCGCCCCCGACGCCCGGAGCCTCTACGGCCAGGCCGACGTGGTCCTCAAAGTCCGGCCCCCGACGCCCGACGAGGCCGGGATGCTGAAGGAGGGCGCGCTCCTCATCTCCTTCCTCTACCCCGCGGCGAACTCGGAGGCGGTGAGGCGGCTCCAGGCCCGCAATGCGACCGCCTTCGCCATGGAACTCATCCCCCGCATCACCCGGGCCCAGCCGATGGACGCCCTCTCCTCCCAGGCCACGGTCTCGGGCTACAAGGCGGTCCTCCTCGCCGCGGAGACCCTCCCGAAGTTCTTCCCGCTCCTGATGACCGCCGCCGGGACCATCTCGCCGGCGAAGGTCTTCGTGATTGGCGCGGGCGTGGCGGGCCTCCAGGCCGTCGCCACCGCCAAGCGGCTCGGCGCAGTGGTGGAGGCGTTCGACGTCCGGCCCGTCGTCAAGGAGCAGATTGAGTCCCTCGGGGCCCGGTTCGTCCAGGTCCCCCTGGAGGCGAAGGACGCCCAGGACGCGGGGGGCTACGCCAAGGCGCAGTCGGAGGAGTTCCTCCAGAAGCAGCGGGAATACATGGCGAAGTGGTGCGCCTCGTCCGACGTCGTCATCACCACGGCGCTCGTCCCCGGCATGCGGGCACCCATCCTGGTCCCCAAGGAGGCCGTGAAGGGGATGAGGCCCGGCTCGGTGATTGTGGACCTCGCCGCCGAGCAGGGGGGCAACTGCGGCGCCACCGAGCCCGGGAAGACCGTGGTCAAATATGGCGTCACCATCCACGGGCACACCAATCTCCCCGCCACGATGGCGCCCCACGCGAGCCAGATGTACGCCAAGAACGTGTCCGGGCTCCTGATGTACTACGTCAAGGACGGGAAACTGAACCTTAACATGAAGGACGACATGGTGAAGGGACCCATGGTGCTCCACCAGGGCCAGGTCGTCCACGAGCCGACCCGGAAGGCGCTGGAGGGAGGATGACTCAAAGCACGAAATCCCAAATCCTAAACTCTAAACAAATTCAAATGACCGAAATCCAAAATTCAAAACCCCCGTTTTGGATTTCGTGCTTTGAATTTCGAATTTGTTTAGGATTTAGGATTTCGAATTTAGGATTTGAGAACGGAGGCGTCCCCTGATGGCCGCCGCCGCGCTCTCCCAGTCGGACATCGTCTTCAACTTCCTCATCTTCCTCATGTCCACCTTCCTCGGCCTCGAACTCATCCGCCACGTTTCGCGGCTTCTCCACACGCCCCTGATGTCGCTGACGAACGCCATCTCCTCGGTGTCGGTGGTCGCGGCCCTCATCGTGCTGTCCGAGCCCAAGAACGACTTCGTCCTCCTCCTGGCGGTCACCGGCGTGGCCCTCGCCGCCACCAACGTCATCAGCGGTTTCATGATTACCGAGCGAATCCTGCGCATGTTCCGGCGGCGCCCCGAACCCGGCAGTTCGCAGGGCCCCGGGTCTGAGGGTTCGGGGTTCCGGAAGCGGGGGGAGAAGCCGTAGAAATGGCCGAAGCCGCCCTCGGTGTCCAGTATCTCTACGTCGTTTCGATTGTGCTCTTCGTCCTCTCCCTGAGGTGGATGAGCGAGGTCAAGACCTCGCGCCGGGGCAACTGGGCGGGCGCGGCCGGCATGGCCATCGCCATCGCGGGCACGCTCATCGCATTCGAGGTCCGGCGCTACGACCTGCTGGCGGCCGCGGTGGCCGTGGGAGCCATCATCGGCGTCCCCATCGCGCTCCGGCTGCCGATGACCGCGGTCCCCCAGCGGACCGCCATGTCCCACGCCTTCGGCTCCCTGGCCGTCGCCCTCATCGGGGTGGCGGAATACAACCAACGGGCCCCAAACGTGGACACCTTCACCATATCGGTCCTGTCGGCCGAGATGATTCTGGGATTCCTCACCTTCACGGGCTCCTGCATCGCCTTCGCCAAACTCCAAGAGCTCATCTCCGGCAAGCCCTTCCTCTACCCGGGCCGGAACGTCATCAGCCTCGTCGTCTTGGGGGCGGCCGTGGCCTCGGCCATCCTCCTCGTCCTCGACCCCTCCCGGACGTGGGCCATCTACCTCCTCGCCGCCTTCGCCCTCCTCTTCGGCTTCCTCCTGGTCATGGCCATCGGCGGCGCCGACATGCCGACGGTCATTGCGATTCTGAACTCCTACGCCGGGCTGTCGGCCGCGGGCCTCGGGTTCGTCCTGAACAACAAACTGCTGATTGTCGCGGGCACCCTCGACGGCTCCTCGGGGTTCATCCTGGCGGTCATCATGTGCAAGGCGATGAACCGCTCCTTCATAAACGTCCTCTTCGGGGGCCTCGGGGCCACGGTGGCCGCCCCCGGGTCCGCGGGGACCAAGGAGGCGCGGACGGTCCAAGCCTACACCGTCGAGGACGTGGCGACGATTCTCGACAGCGCCCGGTCGGTCATCATCGCGCCCGGCTACGGCCTCGCCGTGGCCCAGGCCCAGCACGCGGTCAAGGAGTTGCAGGAAGTCCTGGAGGGGCGGGGCATCGACGTGAAATACGCCATCCACCCCGTCGCGGGCCGGATGCCGGGCCACATGAACGTCCTCCTCGCCGAGGCGCAGGTGGACTACGACAAATTGTGGGAGATGGACCGCATCAACCCGCTTTTCCCGGAGGCGGACGTCGCCATCGTGGTCGGGGCCAACGACGTGACCAACCCGGCGGCCAAGACCAAGCCCGACTCGCCATTATACGGCATGCCGGTCCTCGACGTGGACAAGGCGCGGACCGTCGTCTTCATCAAGCGCTCGATGGCGACCGGGTTCGCGGGGGTGGAGAACGAGTTGTTCTACCTGCCGAAGACCATGATGGTGTTCGGGGACGCGAAGAAGGTCGTGACCGAGATGGCGGCGGCGCTGAAGAAGAGTTTGCACTGACCCACTTACCCCACTTCCTCCGGGAACATCTTCAGATACTCCTCCGCCCGCTTCGCCTCCTCCCGGCTCGCCCCCTTCTTCACCAGCCCCCGCTTCACCATCTTCGCCAGCGCCACCACCCGCGCCCGCTCCCTCTCCGCCTTCGCCCTCTCCTCCGCTGTCGGCGGCCTCCACCCGAGGGGCGCGGCGGCACGGTAGATGGCCTCGCGAATCGCGGAGGCCTCCGGGTTCTCCCTGAGGTGGCCCGCAATCTCTTCGACCAGCGGGTTCCTCAGCAGTTTGACTTTCAGCGTTTCCACCGCCTCCGCCACCCGAGCCCGCAGGTCCGGGGGCACCGGGTGCTTCGGGACGAAGCCCGCGATGTCGGAGGCCTGCTCGCTCTGCGCCGGGAGGGCGTAGAGGCCAGCCCAGGTCCCACCCCTGGAGCGCATCGGGAACGCGACCAGGGCCCCGGAGGACTCCATCCGCTCCAACGCGAGGTAGAGGGTGCGGCGGCTGACGCCCGCCAGTCTCAGCAGTTCGCGGGCGGTCTTGGGGCCGGAACGCAGCAGGTCTGAAATCCGGTCGTCCAGCCCAATGCGGCGGGGCATGTATACTTCGTATATGCTGGAGGTCTTATGGCTTGGGAAACGTTTAGCGGTGGATGGTCTCCCCCTACCTCCTCGTGGACGTCGCCACCCTGGTCGTCCACGGCTCCCTCGGCCTCTACGTCCTCACCCGGAACCCTCGCGGGACCCCCCACCGCGTCTTCGCCATCGTCGCCCTCTCCTTCGGCCTCTGGTCCGTGGGCGACATCCTCATGCGGTTCGCCCCCGACCCGGCCTCGGCCCTCTTCTGGTTCCGCAGTTGGCTGGTGGCGGTCGCCCTCATGTGCGTCGCCATGGCCCACTTCACCTTCGTCTTTCCGCGGCAGATTCCCTACGACTTCTGGATTTTCCACCTGCCGCGGCGCCCCCCCATCCAGATGAAACCGTGGCTCGCCGTCGGGGGGCTCTACGCCGCCGTGCCGGTCTTCGCCTTCCTCCTCTACGGCCCCCTGCCCACCGAGGTCTACGTGCGGCGGATGGTCCCCTACGACTGGGGGTGGGTCCCGGAATACGAGGTCAACAACCCCTTCCCCTTCCTCAGTCTCGTCATTCTCGTCGGCTTCATGGCCCGGGCGGGGGACAACATCCGCCGGGGCCTGGCCGGGGCTTCGCCCATCGAGCGGAGGCAAATCCGCCTCGTGGCCGCCGGGGCCATCGCCACCCTGAACGTGGCGGGTCTTTTCGACACGGTCCTCCTCTACGCGGGCGTGCCGACCCCCTTCTTCGGCTCGTGGCCCACCTCCTTCGCCGCGGTCACCTCCGCCTACGCCATCCTACGCTACCGCTTCCTTGTGGTCTCGCCCCGGGCCGAATCTGAAAGGCCGAAGGCAGCCAAGCCCCGGGCCGAACTCCTCGTCGCCGGCCGGTGCGTCCTGGTGAAGGAAGCGCGTCCCGAGAGGAGCCTCGCCCTCTTCTCGGACCTCGTCTTCCAGGGGGTCCCCGGCCTCGCCGTCACCCGCCAGCCCCCCGCCGACCTGCGGAACCACCTGGGGCTGGAGAAGACCGCCATCCTCTGGCTGGGCCGGAGGAGCCCCGGCCCCGAGCCGGCGCTCTACTCCCTCCACGACCTCTTCGTGACCGCCGAGGACTTCCTCCGCCGGGCCCCGGGGAGCGCTCTCCTCTTGGACGGCTTCGCCTACCTCACCGAACACCACGGGTTCTCGCCAGCCCTGAAACTGCTGCAGGACCTCCGGGAGATGGTCCTCCAGACCGGGGGCAGGCTGATCGTCCCGGTCGACCCCCGGACCCTCGGGGAGCGAGAGTTGGCGATGCTGGAGGGGGAGCTGAAACCGGCGTAGTGAGCCACGCCTGAGCCCGCTCTCGATAGCGGGTGCCGACGTCTTCGTGGGCCCCCCCCGGCTTCGCCTGAAGCCGCTCCAGAAAAAACGGCTTCATGAGGCCCCGCCTCGATGCTGGATGGCCGCCGTTCTGGATGCATTCGACGAGGAGTTCCAGCAGGCCTACGCCGTGGCCCAGGAGGCCCGCCGCAAAGGACTCGACCCCGCCCTCGAGCCCGAGATTCACCCCGCCCGGGACCTGGCCGACCGGGCCGAGAGGCTGGTGGGGGTCGCCGGCCTCGCCTCCCGCCTCCGGGAACTGCAGGGCGCCGGCATGGCCCGGGAGGTGGCGGCCCTCCGCATCGCCCAGGAGATTGCGGAGGGGAGTCTGGGAGGGGCCGGGGCCGCCCCCCTGGCCCGGGTCGAGTCGGCAGTCCGCTCAGCCCTCGCCATCCTGACGGAGGGGGTCGTGGCGGCGCCCCTCGACGGCATCGCCGGGGTGAAGGAGGGGCGCAACGACGACGGAACCCCCTACCTCCGCGTCCTTTTCGCCGGCCCCATCCGGAGCGCGGGGGGGACCGAGCAGGCCCTCTCGGTGGTGGCGGCCGACGTGGCCCGGCGGGCCGCGGGGTTCGACAAGTTCCGGGTGCGGCCCGAGGAGGTGGACCGCTACGTCGAGGAGGTGGTCCTCTACAAGGAGTTGAGAAACCTCCAGTACACCCCGGCCGTCGAAGAGATTCGCACGGCGGTCGCCGAGTGCCCGGTCTGCATCGATGGGGAGCCCACCGAGGAGCAGGAGGTCTCCCGGGGCGGCAACCTCCACCGGGTCGAGACCAACCGGGTCCGGGGGGGCATGGCCCTGGTCCTCGCCGACGGCCTCATCTCGAAGGCCCCGAAACTCCACAAACTCATCGCCTCCGGGACCCTCTCGGCCTTCGCCGGCCGGGAGGAGTGGTCGTGGCTCCGGCGGGTGGGGCCGCGCCGCGTGGCCGACCCGGCCGCCGAGGCCCGGGACCCCGGCCCGAGCGACAAGTATCTCCAGGAGATGGCCGCGGGGCGGCCCGTCCTCGGCAACCCGAGCGCCCGGGGCGGTTTCCGGCTCCGCTACGGCCGCTCCCGGAACACGGGCCTCGCCACCGTGGGCATCCACCCCGCCACCATGGTCCTCGCCGACGGCTTCGTGGCCTCGGGGACCCAGCTGAAGGTGGAGCGCCCCGGCAAGGGGGCGTGCGCCGCCCCCGTGGACTCCATCGAGGGGCCCTGGGTCCGCCTCCGGGGCGGCGACTTCCTCCAGGTCCGGACCGAGGAGGAGGCCCGGGCCCTGAAGGGGCGGGTGGAGCTCATCGTGGACATGGGCGAGATTCTGGTGGCCTACGGGGACTTCCTGGAGAACAACCACCCCCTGCTGCCCGGGGCCTACGGCGAGGAGGTGTGGAGGCTGGAACTGGAGGAGGCCAAAATCGCCATGACGGAACCGGCCACGGCAGCCGACGCACTCCGCTTCGCCCGCGAGACCCGCACTCCCATTCACCCCCGCTGGACCTACCTCTGGCACGACCTGTCCGCGGAGGAGTTCCTCCGCCTGGCCCGGTTCGTGAAGGAGCAGGGGCGGGTCGAAGAGGGCGGGCTGCTCCTCCCTCCGGACCCGGGAGTGAAGGAGGCGTTGGAGGCCCTGCTGGTGGAGCACGCCATCCGGGACGGTTCGGTCCTGGTTCCCCAGCCAGATGTCCTTCTGGCCTGCCTGGCCCTTCCCCCCGAACCCAAGGGAACCGACGGCCTCGCCCTCGCCATGGAGTGCTCGGGCCTCCTCCTCCGCCGCCGCGCCCCGACCCGCATCGGCCTCCGGGTGGGCCGGCCGGAAAAGGCGAAGCCCCGGAAGATGGACCCCCCCGTCCACCTCCTCTTCCCCCTCGGGGATGCGGGCGGGCGCTCGCGGCTGGTTCTGGAAGCGGCGGCCAAGGGGCCCATCGAGGTGGCGCTGGGGTGGCGCCGGTGCCGCACGTGCGGCAAAGACACCTTCCTCACGTTCTGCTGCGGCGAGGAGGCCGAGTTGGTGCCCCGCTGCCCCCGCTGCTTCTCCCCGACCCGCGCGCCCTGGTGCGTGAACAAGGAGTGCGGGGCATACAAAAAGGAAGGCGTCGGAATGGTCTTCGGGGAGCGGAGACCTCTCGACATCGCCACCCACCACCGGCGGGCGGTGGAGCGGCTGGGCGAAGTGCCCCAACCGCTGGAGGGCAAAAAGGGGAGTGCGAAACTGAAAGGGGTCCAGGGCCTCATCTCCCGGACCAAGACCCCCGAGCCCCTGGAGAAAGGCATCCTGCGTGCCAAGCACGGAATCACCATCTTCAAGGACGGGACCGCGCGCTACGACATGACGAACCTCCCCCTGACCCACTTCACGCCCCGGGAGGTCGGGACGCCGGTGGAGCGGCTCCGGGCCATGGACTACACCGAAGATGTTTGCGGGGCGCCTCTCGCATCCGAGGACCAAATCCTCGAACTGCGCCCCCAGGACCTCATCCTCAGCGACCTGGGAGACGGGGACGACCCCTCCTGTTCCGACTACCTGCTCCGGGTCGCCAAGTTCGTGGACGACCTCTTGGTCCGCTTCTATGGCCTGCCGCCCTTCTACAACGCCCGGAGCCCGGCCGACCTGGTGGGCCACCTCGTCATCGGCCTCGCCCCCCACACCAGCGCCGGGGTCCTGGGCCGCATCGTGGGCTTCGTCCCCAAGGCCAGCGGCCTCGCCCACCCCTTCTTCCACGCGGCGAAGCGGCGGAACGCCGACGGCGACGAAGACGCGGTCATCCTGCTCCTCGACGGCCTCCTGAACTTCTCCCGCTCCTACCTCCCCGAGCGGCGGGGCGGGGCCATGGACGCCCCGCTCGTTCTCACCCTCCGCATCGACCCCCGGGAGATTGACGACGAGGCCCACAACCTCGACGTCGGGACCGGATACCCGCTGGCCTTCTACCGGGCCGCCGAGAGCTTCGCTCCTCCCACCGCAGTGAAGGCCCAGATGGACATCGTCGCCCACCGCCTCGGCAGCACCCGGGAGCGGAGCGGCTTCGGATTCACCCACCCCGCCTCGACGCTCCTCGCCGGGCCCGCCCGGAGCGCCTACACCGAACTGGCCACCATGCGGGAGAAACTGATGGCCGAACTGGCGCTGGCCGAGCGCATCCGCGCCGTGGACGCCCGCGACGTGGCGGAGCGGGTGCTCAACTCCCACCTCCTCCGGGACCTCCAGGGGAACCTGCGCCAGTTCGGGGTCCAGAGGTTCCGGTGCGTCCAGTGCAGCGACAAATACCGGCGGCCGCCCCTCGCCGGGAAGTGTTTGCGGTGCGGGGGAAACGTCCTCTTCACCACCCACCCCGGGGGCATCCGGAAATACTTGGAGGTCTCCATCGAGATTGCGGAGAAATACCGCGTCTCCGACTACATCCGGCAGCGGCTGCGCCTCCTGGAGAGATACATCACCGACCTCTTCCCGGTCGGGGCCGAAGAGCCGCCGGATGCCGGCCCGGCCGCGGCCCCGGTTGAGAACGGGCGCCAGCGGAGCCTCGGGGATTTCCTGTAAAGAAGCCCGGAATATTCAGCCCGTGAATTAACGCATCGGGGAACTATTTCAACTGCCGGGGAAAACAAACAGTAGGGGATGGGAGTCCCGGTGCAATCGGCCGACCTTCTCGTTTTCCAGACGGTGAACACCCGGTGGTCCAAGGCGAAGGCCGCGGGGTGGCTGGCCCGCCACCCGGCCGCCCGCCTGCTCCTCGACTTCCCGCCCGAGGTGGAGGCCCATTTCCGGCGGGTCCACCGGGGCAGGCCATGGCCGGAGACCCTCGACGAGATGGAGGCCAAGGGGCTGGTCCGCGCCCCCGAGGAGAGCCAGGACTACCGCTCCCTGGAGCCCCTCATGAGCGACCTCGGGAACCTGACGAAGGACGTCGCGTGCGCGGGGGACTCGCAGATGCGGACCTTCAGCTCCGAGGTCTCGACACGGCTCACCGTGCTCACCCTGCGGGGCCGCATGGGCTCCGTGGAGCCGGAGGAGTGGCGGAAGGCGCTCATGGACGACGTGCTGCTGGCGAGGGACGGCGGAAAGAAACAGGCGAAGACCGTGGCCCTCTGGACGGAGAAAGGCGAGAGGGTCGCGGCCCTCGACCTCCCCACCGAGACCCTGGAGGAGCTCAAGCGCACCGGCATCGAGGCGGAGCGGGTGGTTCTCGACCGGCCCGGCCTGCCGCTCGACGAGTTGAGGGGGCTGCTGCGGAGGGAGGTAGAGAGCGGCGACCCGGTCCCGAACGAGACCGTGGCGCGGCTGGTGAAGGAACACCTGGAGTTTGTGGGGAGGGCGACGGTGGTGGGGTACGAGGAGGCCTACCGGGAGAGGGCGGAGGCTCAACCGAAAAAGATTGAAAAAATGTGAGCGCCGCGTAAAGTCGTGCCACGCCCACAGAAGGGTCCTTTTTAGTTTCCCGCGTTGGGGGCGGCGGGCTGAACAGGTCGCCGAGGCTCCCTGCGTACACCCCCGCTCCATCAAACGGGTCTTCTACCCATGCGGGTCTTGAACCGGGCCTCGTCTCGGGGCCGGCTTCGGGCTTAGATGCCTTCAGCCCTTATCCGTTAGCGCGTAGCTGCTCGGCCTGCCCTGCCGGACAGCCGATACACCAGTGGCGCCGTTCCTTTGTTCCTCTCGTACTAAAAGGAACTTACCCTCAGGCCCGGAGCACCCCCAGTAGATAAAAACCGACCTGTCTCACGACGGTCTAAACCCAGCTCACGATCCCCTTTAATTGAAGGACAGCCACACCCTTGGGTGCTGCTGCACACCCAGGATGGGGAGAACCGACATCGAGGTAGCAAGCCCCCGGGTCGATATGGACTCTTGCCGGGGACGACTCTGTTATCCCTGGGGTAATTTTTCTGTCATCAGCGAGCCCCATCAAGGGGCCGCACTGGTTCGCTAGGCCCGTGTTTCCACCCGGGAATCCGTGCTGTGGGGATTCCCGTGAAGCCGGCTTCTGCCCTTGCACTCCACGGTGGATTTCTGACCCACCTGAGCCGACCTTTGGGCGCCGTTGATATCGTTTCGACGGCGTGCCGCCCCAGCCAAACTGCCCACCTACCGGTGTCCTCCCGCGTGCGCGGGAGTGAGCAGCGCAGCCACAGATAGGCAGTGTTCCATTGTCGCATCCGGGACGCCCGGAGACGCCCCTTCGGAGCTCCTGCCTACGCTCTGTATCCGCAACCGCGCTACAACGGCAGGCTGCAGTAAAATTCCACAGGGACTTCTTTTCCCCCTGGGGGTCCCCAGTCTCTGCACTGGGACGAAGAGTTCAGCGGGTTCCAGCCCGGGACAGTAGCACACTCGTTGATCCGTTCATGCAAGTCGCCAATTAAGCGACGAGGTATTACGCTACCTTAAGAGGGTTATAGTTACCCCCGCCGTTTAGCGGCCCTTCGTCCGGTTGAACCCGGTGTTCAGGTACCGCCACTGGGCAGGATTCAGGAATCGTACACGGCCTTTCGGCTTGGCGATCCCCTATGTTTTTAGTAAACAGTCGGTGTGCCCTTGTCACTGCGGCCTGCGCCTCGCGGAGCAGGCACCCCTTCTTCCGAAGTTACGGGGCTAATTTGCCGAATTCCCTAGGCTGGATTACGCCGACACGCCTTGGCCTTCTCAGCCAGGGGCACCTGTGACGGATCTCGGTACGGTCACTGGACGGCCCTTTTCAAGGGCTCCGGGCATTTGGGGGGTTTCCCCATCGCGCGTTCACCCGGTTCTCGCCATGGCGGCACTCCCCGGGATTCAGCGGTTGGACGGCGCGGCTGCGCCGCCCCCCATAGCCCGAAACGTCAGGCGTCCCTTCCGGGACCGGGATAGTCCAGTGGCGCCGGAATATTAACCGGCTTCCCTTTCGAAGGCCTCCGGTTGGGGGCCCTCTTAGGACCGGCTGACCCTCGGCGGACGGACCTTGCCGAGGAAACCTGGCCCTTTCGGCGGTCGGGGTTCCCACCCGACTCAGGTCCTACTAACACCAGGATACTCATCGCCGCCCGGTCCACGGGGCCTCACGGTCCCGCTTCTGCCCAGGCGGCGCACCTCCCTACCGGATCGCCTTGCGGCGCCCCGGGGTCTCGGGAGTCGGCTTGAGCCCCGTCCATTTTCGGTGCCCCGGCCCTCGGCGGGTCAGCTGTTACGCACTGTTTAAAGGATAGCTGCCTCTAAGCTCACCTTCCCGCTGTCTCGGGACCGAGACGCCCTTTGCATGGCACTGAGCCGACATTTGGGGCCCTTAACCCCGGTCTGGGTTGTTTCCCTCGCGCAGTAGAGGCTTACCCCCCACATGCGGACTTCCCGCCTTCTCCGGTGCCGGCGAATTTGGAGTTGGACAGGAGGGCCGTCCCTTCCGGGACATATCCCACCAATCCGTGGCTCTACCCCGTCGGCGACCTCAGGCGAGGTCATGCTGCGACATGTTTCGGGAGGAACCAGCTATTCCCGAGCTCGATTGGTCTTTCGCCCCTAGACGGAGGTCATCCGAGGGATTTGAACATCACCACCGGTTCGGACCTCCACGCCCCTTTCGGGACGCTTCATCCTGCCCCCGCCTAGATCGCTCCGGCTTCGGGTCGTGCCCCGTTGACTCCCCGCGAACCCACGGCGGACCTGGGCCTTGCGGCTTGCGTCCCGTCGCTTTCGCTCCGGCTTCGGGCGTGTAGCCCTTAACCTCGCCAACGAGGCACACTCCCTGGCTCCTTTTCCAAAAGGAATGGGAGGACGTCGGTCCGGGGCCATCGTACAACGGCCTCGCGGCCGCTTCCTTTTGGCCCCTTCTTCCCTTTCACGCCCTCACGTTCCGTCACCTTCTGGTTTCAGGCCCTTTTCACTTTCCTGTTCAGAGTTCTTTTCAGCTTTCCCTCACGGTACTGGTGCGCTATCGGACTCCAGGAGTGTTTAGCCTTGGAGGTTGATGACCCCCGGTTTCCCGTGGATTGTTCAATCCGCGGTACCCCGGCCGGCACCGCGGCCCTCCCGTCCTTCGCCTACGGGGCTGTCACCCTCTTCGGAGCCGCATTTCAGCGGACTTCGGCTGGACGGGGTGGGGCCGCCTCCCATGAAAGGGAGGCACCGGCCTGCGACACCACATCTCCCGCCCCTCGTCAGGGCGGGATTCGGTTTGGGCTGTGCCCTTTTTACTCGCCGTTACTCAGGGCATCTCGGTTGATTTCTCTTCCTGCCCCTACTGGGATGTTTCGCTTCAGGGCGTTCCCGTTCCTTGCGGAACCACGGCCGAAGCCGTGAGGATTCCCATTCGGGCATCTCCGGTTCGCGGGCACCGTGCGCCTCCCCGGAGCATTTCGCCGCTTGGCGCGCCCTTCCTCGGCTCTGGAGCCGAGCCATTCACCAGAAGGCATCTGTTTGTAGGACCCTATATCATCCCGAACTCGACAGAGTTCGAGGACAATCTGTATGGGTAATGTGGCACGACTTTACGCGGCGTCATCTCGAAGAGCCCCCTGCGGGGATTCGATTGGCTCCTTCCCCGGCGATTTCCTCGCCGGGTGCACTGAGGCACCTCACGGTGCGCGAGAGGGTCCCAAAAAAGCCGGCGGACCCGTGAGCGGGTCCCTTCGCCGTCCCCGAGAGGGGGCGGACCGGGCAGTTATGCCTCTCCGTGCCGCTTGGGCGGCACCCTTGGGACACCGAACGTCTCGATTTCGTTTCACTTAAACGTTTGCCCTAAACATTTAGGGAACCCTAAATCTACACCCGGTCCACAAAGGGAATGGGCGCGGGGAGCGAGTGGAGTGCGATGGAGGGGGGCTGGATCCCCTCCAGGGCGGGGCCCGTAGCTCAGCGGCAGAGCATCCGGTTTGCAACCGGAGGGTCTGGGGTTCAAATCCCCACGGGTCCAAAAATCGGCTGCGGTGAGTGGCTCACGGCGCCATCTTCATCCGGCGCATCTTCACCTGGAGGCGTTCCCAGATTTCACGGTCGGACTCGGGAACCTCCAGTTTCCGCATCGCCCTGTGGAGGACCTCCCGCTCCTCGGGGGTCACCACCGCGTTGAATCCGTGGGCGGCGACCCGCTGCATGAAGTCGAGGGTCTCCCGGACCCCGTGGCTCTTGACCCGGTTCATGGCGAACCACTTGCCGAGGGAGCCGATGGAGAACATCCGGTTGACCTCGTCGAGAATTGCGGAGAATGCGCCGTAGACCTCCTGGTCCATTCCGCCGCAGCCGGTTTGCGTTCGCGTGGCCATGTATCAACACATAGCCACATATCCACATAGGTAAATACTTTGCGCACATGTGGATACCCGCAGCGTTTAGTGGGCCGCCCCCGCTCTACCCCCATGGGCCGCATCGACGTGATACTTCCCGACGAACTCGAGGCCCAGCTCCGGGTGGAGATAGCCAAGCGCTACGGGGGCAAGAAAGGCGACCTGGGCCGGGCGGTCGAGGAGGCGGTCCGGCTCTGGATGAACAAGCCGGTCATCGAGCGGCTGCGGAAACTGGCCCTGAGCGCGGCCCTGACCCCGGACAACCGGAAGATCGCCATCGAGACCCTCGCCGAGATGGGGGAGGCCGCCTTGGAGCCCCTCCTCGAAATCAGCGGTTCGCCGTTCGCCCCCGAGCGTCAACTCGCCCTGGAGAAGGTGCGGCACATCATCGCGCAGTCGAAGCGGCAACGGTAGAGCGGGCCTCGACCTGTTTGGCGACTTCGAGCACGTAGCGCGCCTGCTCCACGAGGGGGCGGTCAATCATCCGGCCCTCGAAGCCGAACGCGCCTCCTCCCGATTTTCCAGAGGCCTCGACGATGCGCCGGGCCCGCTCGACCTCCTCGGGAGAAGGCGTGAAGACCGAGTGGACGACGGGGACCTGGTCGGGGTGGATGCAGAGTTTGCCCCGGTAGCCGAGGTTGCGTGCCTCCTCGCACTCGTGCCGCAGGCCGTCGAGGTCTTTGTAGTTCACGTAGACCTGGTCCACGGAGGCGACGCGGAACGTCCCCGCCACGAGCGCCACGTGGCTCCGGGCGTAGAGGACCTCCAGGCTCGACGGGGTCCGCCGGGCCCCGATGTCGGCCGCGAGATCCTCGGCGCCGAAGGCGAGGAGTTCCACCCGGGGGCTCGCGCACGCCAGGTCCCGGGCGTTGAGGACTCCCATGCCCGACTCCAGGACGAGATGGAGCGCCGTTCCTTTGGGGAGGCGGGCCGCGACGGCCCGGACCTTGCGCGGGTCCTCCGCCTTGGGAATCACGACCGCCTCGGGCCTCACCCGGGCCACCAGGGCCATGTCGGCGGCGTGGTGCTCGCTTCCCGGGGCGTTGACGCGGATGCAACGTTCGGGTCCCGGCGTGCCGCGGACCTCCGCGAAGACCCGCTCCACGGTCACCCGCGCCTCCTTCTTCCGGTCGGGGGCGACGCCGTCCTCCAAGTCGAGGACCGCCACGTCGGCGGCGCCAGTGAGGCACTTCCGGGCGCGGCCCTCGTTGTCTCCGGGGGCGATGAGGACCGAGCGCCGGACTTTCATGGGACCGACAGCCCTTCAGCCATCACGACCGACACCGAAGGCCGAGACCTGCCCCTTGGGCCACGTCTGGACCAGGGTCTTGCGAATGAGGCGAAGGACTTCCTCTCCCTTCTGGTTGATGGCGATGTGCTGGAACTCCACCAGCCCCCGGCCCGGTTTGGAAGAAGGGCGCTTCGACTTGACAACGGTCTTCACGCGGATCGTGTCGCCGATGAAGACCGGCTTCGGGTGCTCCACGTCGGTGAACCCCAGGTTGACCACGAGGGTCCCGGCAGTGGTGTCCTCGACGCTGATGCCTATCGTGAGGCCGATGACCAGGATGCCGTTGACCACCCGCTGGCCGAACTGGGTCTTCTTCGCATACTCCTCGTCCAGATGGAGCGGTTGGTTGTTCATCGTGAGGGCGCAGAACAGCACATTGTCCGCCTCGGTGATGGTCCGGCCGACGCGGTGCTCGATGGTTTCGCCGACCTCGAACTCCTCGTAATATTTGCCGGGCATTTAGCAATGGTCAACCCCTTTCATGACCAACTGTCGGGCCGCGCGCTCGGCGCCGGTGCTCGGGCTCGCTTCGCTCGCGCCTCGCCAGAGCCGTGGCTCGGCTCTTCGGGCCTCGCCACAAATTGGCGCTGACCGGCGCCTTCGCGCTGCGGCCCTTGCGGCCCGCAAGAGCCCTTTCTTGCATTGGCTTGCTCGATACATTCTCCAATTGTTGACCTCTACTTCAAGGCCGATTGCGGAGAATTGGCGGCGAATGTCTTCAAGTTCGGTCTCGTTGAAATCCCTGCTCGTGGCAACAGGAATAACCTGATTTTGCGGTGCCATTTTTATTTTTAAAACACAGCCCCGTGTCTCCTCCCCGGCAGCGGAAACTCCTTGTCCTCAAACAGCGCGTAGCGCCGCACGAGTTCGTCGCGCAGGTCGCCGGGCTCCGCGATGTGGTCCACGATGAGGTCCCCCGCCATTTTCACGATGTCGATGTCCCGGCGATACTCCTCCTGCAACTCCTTCACCCGCTTCTCCTTTTCCGCGCCCTGGAGGTCTTTGATTTTGTTGAAATAGACCGCGTTGACGGCCGCCTCGGGGCCCATGATGGCGATGGAAGCCCCGGACAGGGCGAGGACCGCCTCGGGCTCGTAGGCGGCGCCGGCCATAGCGTAGAGGCCCGCCCCGTAGCATTTTCGGACCACGACGCTCAGTTTCGGCACGGTGGCCAGCGAGGTCGCGTAGATGAACTTCCGTCCCCGCCGGAGGATTCCGCGCTTCTCGACGACGCTCCCGACCATGAAGCCCGGCGTGTCGGCGAGGTAGAGGAGCGGGACATTGAAGGCGTCGCACTTCCAGATGAACTCGGCCGCCTTCTCGCTCGACTCCGGGAAGATGGCCCCGGCGCGGACCCTCGGCTGGTTGGCGACGATGCCGACGGCCCGCCCCTCCAGGCGCGCAAACCCGGTGACCAGCTCGCCGGCGTGGCCCGGCTTGAGTTCGAAGAAGGAGTCCCGGTCCACCAGGGCGTGGATGAAGTCGAGCATGTCGAACGGCTTGTTGGGGTTGTCGGGCACAATCTCCTCGATTTTCGCGCCGTTCGACGGGGGCCTCGACTCCGCCTCCGGGGGCTTCTGGCGGCAGTGGTCCGGCAGGTAGGAGAGGATGGACTTCACCGCCGCGGCCGCTTCTTCCTCCGTATCCACGACGAGGTCGCAGGAGCCCGACTCGCGCATGTGCATGTCGGCGCCGCCGAGGGCCTGCATGTCAATCTTCTCGCCGGTGACCATCTCCACCATCCGGGGACTCGCGATGCACATGGCGCTCATGCCGCGGACCATGACCGTGAAGTCGCAGAAAACGGGGGTGTAGGCGGCGCCCGCCACGCAGGGGCCATACATGACGCACACCTGCGGGACGACGCCGGAGAGGAGCGAGTGGTTGTAGAAGATGCGGCCCGCCCCGCGGCCCTGGGCGAAGAAGCCCGCCTGCTTGTCAATCCGCGCCCCCGAGGAGTCCACGAGGTAGAGAATCGGCTTCCGGGCCCGGAGCGCGCGCTCCTGGGTCCGCAGCATCTTCTCGATGGTGCGGTCGGCGAGGGACCCCGCCTTCACGGTGTAGTCGTTGGCGGTGAAGAAGACCCGGCGGCCCTCCACGACCCCGGCGCCGGTGACGATGCCATCGGCCGGGGTCTCCGGGCTCTCCTGGGCCGCGAAGAGGCCGTCCTCGAACTCGGAGCCCCTCGGGAAGAAGAGTTTGAGCCGCTCCCGGACGAAGAGTTTCCCCTCCTCCTTCAGTTTCTCGCGGTATTTGGAGGGGCCGCCCTGGCGGATGCGCTTCGATTCGTCGGAGGCCTTGCTGGAGGGCATGGCGCCGATTTGAGTGGCTCCGGGCATAAGACGCACGGTCAGGGCCCGGGTCGCCGCTCTCGATTATTTCGGCTCCGCCTCGACCACGCCCCACTCCCGGTCGTCGGCCCGGTATTTCATCACCACGAGCCGCAGGGGCATCCCGATGCGGAGTTGGTCGGGCTTCTCCCGGACCCGGGTGATGAGCCGCCCGAGGCCGTTCGCCAGGTCCACCGCCCCCAGGACGTAGGGCACCTTGAAAATCACGCTGAACCGCTTGTCGTGGAACTCCGACCAGGAGTAGAGGGTCCCCTCCAGAGGGACCTCGGTCCACTCCAATTGGTCGGACAGGCATCGGGGGCAGAGGGGGCGGGGGGGCCAGAAGGACTCCTGGCACTGCGGGCACCGGGTGGTGGTCAGTTTTCCCTCGCGGAGATTGTCGTAGTAGGGCCGGAAGTGGGCCGAGCGGATGTTCGTGGGGAGGAGGAAGTCGAAGAAGGGCATTTTACTTTTCCACCTCCAAGAGCGCCACGAGGGAGGAATTCACCATCCCGCCCTCGGCGTGGACCATGCCGACTTTCGCGCCCGGGACCTGATTGGGCGCCTCCCCGCGCAACTGCCGGACGACGCTCACGAACTCGTAGAGCGGGGTCACGGGCCACGGGTGGCCCCGGCTGGTGACGCCGCCGTCGGTGTTGATGGGGATGCTCCCGGAGGACTTGGTGGTCCCGTCCTCGATGGCCGAGACCATGCCCCCCCGCGGCAGCAGCCCCAGGTCCTCGGGAATCATCAGTTCCTGGGGGGCGAAGGGGGCATACATCTCGGTCACATCCACGTCCTTGGGCGCGAGGCCCCCGCGCTGGAACGCCTCGGCGGCGGCCCGTCGGGCGGCGTCGAAGGAGGAGATGGCGCCAGCCACCCCGTCCACGGGAACGAAGGAGGAGTTGTCGTGGGCCTCCCCAACGGCCCGGAGGAGGACCGGGGCCTTCTTCAATTTGCGGGCCCTGGCTTCGGTGGTCAGGACCAGGGCCGCGCAGCCGTCCATCTGGGCGCAGCACTGGAGGAGGGTGATGGGCTCGCTGAGGACCCGGCTCTTCAGGACCTCCTCGACCGTGATGGGCTCCCGGAAGGCGGCCCAGGGGTTCCTCGCGGCATGCTTCCGGTTCCGGACCGCCGCCATGGCGAAGTGCTCGGGCCTTGCCCCGAACTCGTGCATGTAGCGCCGGGCCGACATGGCGTAGACCGGGATGACCGAGTAGAGGAGGAAGGGCTGGTGGGTGAAGGGCTCGACCCACGGCATCCCCATCTCCGGGAGGAGCCGGTGCTTCATCGAGAAGAGGACGAACTCGTCGGTGACGCTCTTCTCCCGGGCGGCGGAAAACACGACGGCCGTTTCGATGTTCCCGAGCGCAATCTCCTGGGCAGCGAACTTGAGGGCCAAGGCCCCCGAGGCCCCCCCGAGGGAGACCTCGGCCATCCGCTTGGGCTTGAGGCGCAGTTCCATGGCGAGCATCTGGAGGTTGAGGCCCAGGAGGGACTCCCTGGGCTGGAAGGGGGGCGGCGAGAAGAGGCCCTCCACGTCCCCGAGGCCCAGCCCCGCGTCCAGGAGGGCCGCCCGGATGGCGAGGGCCGCCATCTCGTTCTCGGTCCGCTCCTTGTGGACTCCGCAAGGAAGGGGGACGCCGATGCCGGCAATCGCCACGCGATTGGCCATCAGTTCACTTGGCTCTTCTCGACCTCGACCCGGCGCAGGGGATAGATGTGCTTCGCCTCCTTGTAGAGGTCGGCCGAGAGCTTCCCGAGGACCATCTCCTGGACGAACTGGACCAGGTCCAGGGCCCCCGCCCGCTGCCGGAGGGCGGTCACCATCGCCTCCCGGACCGCCTTCGCCTGGGGCTCGTTCGCCTTCCGGAGGGTGAAGCCGGCGGCCTGGAGGGTCACCCGGGCCCCGTCCTTGGTGGCGACTGACGCCACGGCGTCAATCTTCGAGGTGCGCCGCTTGGCGAGGCTCCGCATGTAGTCCCGGGCCATCTGGTGGCCGTCGAAGACGGTCTTCGCCGTCGCCCCCTCGACGCCCGCTATCTTGAACGTCACCCGCGTGGACTGGCGCCACTGGTCGCCGGTGAGTTCGGCGAGGTTGGTTTCGATGCGGCGGCCCACCAGTTTCCCGGGGTCGTCGGCCAGGGTCTCCCCGAGGGGGAGGTTCCCGAGGAAGTCGGGGGACATGACGGTGTAGGAGGACTTCGGGCGCTTCGTCTTCTTCATGGGGTCAAGAGAGGCGGCGGGCGCTTTTGAACCTTTCCCCGTCCTATTTCCCTTTCCACTTCGGCGCCCGCTTGGTCATGAAGGCGACGACCCCCTCCCGCATGTCCTCCAGGCTCATGTTCAGCGAGAGTTGGGCCGCCAGGTAGTCCAGCGCCCGGTCGAGCTCCATCTCCCGCATCTCGTAGAACGCCCGCCGCCCCAGGGCGAGGACCGCGGGGCTCTTCGAGGCGAGGGCCTCCACGACCTCGTTCACCTTCGCGTCCAGTTGCCCGCGGGGGACCACGTGGCTCACCCATCCGAGGGCCATCGCCTCCTCGGCGGAGACGCGCTGCCCCAGGAGCATCATCTCCAGGAGCCGCTTGGGCCGGGTCGTGGTCCGGTAGAGGGTGGCCATGATGATGTAGGGGAAGAGGCCGATGTTCGCCTCCGGGGTCCCGAGGGTGGCGTCCTGGACCGCAATCGTGATGTCACATCCGGCCGCGAGGCCGAACCCCCCGCCGAGGGCGTGGCCGTTGACGCGGGCGACTGTGGGCTTCGAGAGCCCCACCAGGGTCCGGGTCAGGTCGGCGAACTCCCGGTGGCCCTCGCGGCGCTCCACCGGTCCGGGCATCTTCTCCGAGCCCAGGTCGCCCCCGGCGCAGAACGCCTTCTCGCCCGCGCCGGTGAGGACCACGACCCGCACCGCGGGGTCGGAGTCGGCCGCCTTCAGGGCCGCGATGAGTTCGCGGGTCATCTGGGCGCTGATGGCGTTCTGCTTCTCGGGGCGGTTCAGCGTAATCCAGGCGGCGGGACCGCGGGTCTCGACCAGCAGCGTTTGGTAGGGGCTCATCGAACCCATTCAACCCCGGGCCACCCCTGGAACTCCGCGGCCCCCGTGAGGAACCTCAGCCCGTGCTCCTGCGCGTAGGTGTATCCGAGAGCGTCCACGTAGGAGAGGCGTTGGCCGGTGGCCCCCTTCTGCTGGAGCCGGAGGCGGGCCGCCCCCTTGAGGACTTCGTCCGGGAAATCAACCGCGTGTTTCCGGTGCTTCCCGAAACAGAGTTCCGCGAGGTCTTCGCGCCCCTCTTGCAGGAAAACATAGTAGACCTCGAGCAGGTTCAGGGTGGAGGTCCGCCCTCGCGCCTTTTGATAGGAGAGGTAGCGGGGGTTTCCTTTCGCCAGTTCGACGATTGCGTAGCTGTCCAAGTAATACTCCATTCAATCCCGCTCGGTCCGGGCCTTGCGGAGGAGTTCTTCGGTCGGAGTGTCGCTCTTGAACTTCCCCCAGATGTCCGACCAGTCCATCCTCTCCGGGATGGAAACTCGGACCTTCCGGTTGGCCTTGATGCCCAGTTGCTTCACAACCTCCTTGGGGATGATGACGCCGATGCTGGACCCGATGCGCCTGGGAATGGCTTCGAACTCGGCCATGGTTTAACCATGTAAAACTAAAGTTATATAAATCTATCGGCCTGCGAATGTATATAAAAACCTTTGAAGGTTGCCGCATATCCTCGCGTCCCGCCGTATATCCTCGCACCGGTTCCACCACCGAAAAGGAGGTGAGACCGAATGAAAAAGACCCGAATCGAGCGCGCAATCCAGGAATTCCTCGACTACCTCGCGACGCTGAACCGCACCCCGGCGACCCTCACGACCTACCGGCGGGTCCTCGGCTACTTCGCCCGGTTCGCCGAGGAGAAGCACCTCGTCGAGACCACCGACCAGTTGAACGAGTCCCTCGTGGAGGCGTGGATGAAACACAACCACGAGCAGGG
>CAZANW010000007.1:0-5696 GCA_964486625.1 uncultured Halobacteria archaeon | reverse complement strand
TCCGCTGGGACAACGGCGGCATCGAGGTCCTCGGGAAAGGCCGGAAGCAGAGGACCGTCTACGCCGACGCCACGACCCTCCAACTGTTGAAACTGTTCCTGGAGGAGCAGCAGAAGCGGGTTCCCAACGGCCACCGGCTCTTCCACTCGGAGGGGGGCCGCCCTCTCTGCTACGGGACCCTCCAGCGGACCATTCAGATGCACCTCGGCGTGTCGCCCCATGTGCTCCGCCACTCCTACGCCACGAACCTGCGGCTGCGGGGGATGGACCTTGACGCCCTCGCCGAACTCATGGGGCATGAGTCGCTGGAGACCACCCGAATCTACGCGACCCTGGCCAACGAGGAGCTCCGGAGACGCTACCTGGCGTGCGGGCTGCTCGGGGACGGGCCCAGCGAGCCACCAAAGCCGCCGCCGAGCCCCGTTGTGCTGCCTGGGAACGGCGTCGAGGTGGAGCGGGTGCGGCGGAGGCTTGGGAGAGGGAAGCCATCTCGATAGGCGTTTCGTCTTCTCCGGCGGGCACCCTCGGCCAGCAGGAGTCAGGACCTTTTTTTATCGCGGCGCACCGAGCCCCGGCTCCGCAACAGTGGTTAACGGCCATCGGATACTGGCCGTCTGGACCGGAGTCAGATTTCGAGTCCTGCGACCCGACCCCATCCGGCCGCGCCCCCGACCACCGGCTTTAAATATCATGGACGAACCTGTTGCTTGCCCTCGTCGGTTCTGCGGGAGGTGCAAGGCCGGGGGGGGGCGAGCGCACATATGGACCGAAAGAGGAGGCCGCGGGAGAGCGTTGCCGTCGCGTTCATCGGGATTCTCCTGGCCTCCGCCGCCCCCGCCCTCGCCACCCACACGGTCACCGTCTGCCAGGCCGGACCCTGCGACGCCTCCACCATCCAAGACGGGGTGAACCTCTCCGACAACGGCTCGACGGTTTCCGTCACCGACGGCGCGACCTACGCCGAGTCGGCCACCTACGCCGCGTCGGTCGTTTTTCCCGGATTCGACCTCTCCCTGGAGTGCAACGGGGCCCGGCTGGTCTCCCCCGGCGGCCGCGGTCTCTGGGGCATCGCCACTCCGGACTTCACGCCGGTGAACGCGGGCTACCGAATCGCCAACTGCACCTTCGAAGACTTCGCGGTGACCATCGAGCTCCCGGCGAACAGCCCGCCTTCGGGCCCCGGGGTCGTGATTTTCAACAACACTTTCCGGAACTACTCCCGCGGAATTCAGGTGGGGTGCGCGAATCCGTGCTCTCCGCCGGTGATCGAGAACAACCGGTTCTTTGGGAATGTGGCGGAAGCCGCAATCCTCACCCACTCCGACGCATCGACCATCCGCGGGAACGCGATATCGTCCACCGCCGTGGGCATCAATCATGTCGGGAGCTCCACCCGCATCGAGAATAACACCGTTTCCGATATCGCGCTGAACGGTAGCATCCTCGGAATCGTCGTCGAGGGGATCGGCAACACGGTGGAGAACAACACCATTTCCAACCTGACCGGCGACGGCGTCACCGGCATCGCCATCCGGCTGTCGTCCTTCTCCGCCGGCGGGGGCGGCAACCGGTTCGCCGGCAACACGGTGGCCGGGCTGAACGGAGCCCGCTTCGCCACCGGAATGAGCGCCCTGGTCGGAAACGGGAACGCGAACGTGGGCAACACCATCCGCGACCTCGGCGGGAGTGGCATGGTCTTCGGAATCTTCGGACTCTTCGCCGGCCCGGACAGCCGGATCGTCGGCAACGACGTATCGAACCTCTCGGGGGGCGTGAGCGTAGGCGTCGGCTTCGTGGCGAGCGGGGCCCCCCTCCCCTCCCCCGAGAACCTGACCCTGGTCGGCAACAACGCGTCCAATGTGACGGGCGCCCTCGCGGCCGGCTTCGCCTTCCTCTTCGCGGACAACTCCACGATCCGGGGGAACAACGCCTCCGGCATCAAGGGGAACATCGCCTTCGGGGTCGAGTCGAGCAGCAGCCACACCCTCATGGCCGACAACAACGCCACGGGGGTCCTGGCCAACCGCAGCTTCTTCCCGGGACCGATCTCCTTCGGCCAGGAGGGCTTCGACTCCTACTCCTCCCTCCTCGGGAACGGGACCGCGGCCGGGGTCCTGGCCCTGGGCTCCAACAACGACACCATCGAGTCCAACAGCGCGGCGGGGGTCGCCGGGTCCCTCGGCGTGGGGGTGGGCGCCTACCTCACGACCGGCGGGGCGGGCCACCGCTTCCTGAACAACACGGTCCGGGACGGGGTCGGGGGCATCAGCGCGGGCATCGGGGCGTTCACCCTCGCCGGGAACACGGTCCGCGGGAACACGGTGTTCAACCAGACGGGGAACTCCAGCCTCCTGGCTGGGATTCCCGACCCCCCGGCGGAAGAGAGCCTGGGCGCGGGGGTCCCGAGCCTCTTCATTGAACTCTTCGGGAACACGACCCTGCCGTGGAGCGGCCGCCTGGCCGGGCTCCGCCCGCCGGGGAGCCACCAGATCGCGGACCAACTGCGGGGGGTTCTGGGCGAGAACGTGAGCGCGGGAATCCTGCTGTTCAACTCCGACAACAACACGGTGGACAACAACACCGCCACCGGCAACCTTGGGACGGTGGGGGCGGGCGTCGCCGTGTGGGGAACTGAAACTGCCTCGGCCGGGAACAACGTGACCAACAACAACGTCAGCTGGAACCAGGGAAAGAAACTCGCCGTCGGCATCTGGCTGGTGAACGCGACAGGGAACAACGTTTCCTCCAACACGGCGGACTCCATGGCGGGGTCGATCGCGGTCGGCGTCGGGCTCTACAACTCTTCCCAGAACAACGTGTCGAACAACTCGGCCAACCGGAGCGCCGGGAACAGCGACCTCGTGCCCGGAAAGAACGGGAACGGGGTCTTGGCGGCCATCCCCCAGACGATGGTGGACCTGCTGCGGTTCAACACTACGACCGGCTGCTGCACTGGGGCCCAGTTCCAGCGCCTCAACAACAGCGTCGGAATCGCGCTGGTGAACGGGTCGGTCAACAACAGCGTCTTCAACAACTCGGCCACGCTCCAGACCGCAGTCAACGGCAGCACGGGGATCCAAATCGCCTTCGCGGATGGGAACAACCTCACATACAACCTCGTCTCCGACAATGGGCAGATGGGGGTGGAGGTCGAGACGTCGAACTGGACCGTGCTGATTGGGACCACCGCGAACAACATGGGTCTTGAGGGGATCCACTTGAATGTGTCCCACAACAGCAGTGTCCTGAGCGGCACAACTGATTCCAACACAGATAGCGGGGTTTGGGTCGCTTCATCGAATGGCGCGGTGGTGCTTGGGAATGAAATAAAATTCAACGTCATCGGTCTGCATATCTCTTCCTCGCTTAACCCAACTTTCGACAATAACTACAATAACTTCATTGACAAACTTATTGACCCCACGCTTGGCTTCCACGATGTTGGCGGGTTTATTTTTGGAAGTCCTTCGGGCATTGGCATCCAAATCATCGACTCGGGTGAAGGCCTCATCGAGAGCGAGAACGTCACCAACGTTTCCCAAGCAGTGTGGTTGATCAACTCCACCTCGGTCACCCTCCGAAACTCGGCGATCTCCAACTCCGGAAAGGTCTTCAACCTCACCAAGGGCTCGACACTCCGCGCATCGAACAACACCTTCGACCTCAACAAGACCACGGTCTCCGACACCTCCCTCCTCACCGTCCTCAACAACCTCTCCCTCTCCGTCGCGGACAACGCCGGCGCCCCCGTCCCCGGCGCGAACGTGAGCGCCACCGACCTCCTCGGCCAGCCCGCCGGGAACACGATGACCGACGCCTCCGGCCGCGCCTCCCTGCCCCTCCTCGCGTTCACCCAGAACGCGTCCGCCAAGAGGTTCTTCACCCCCAACGGAGTGACGGTCTCCAAGAGCGGCTTCGAGAACAAGAGCTTCACGGTGAACATGACCCAGCCGGTGAGCCTCTCGGTCCAGGTCAACAAGACCCTCGGCTTCCCCTTCGGCTGCTTCGAGGCCACCCCCGCCCTGGAGCTGGCGCGGCTGGGCTTCAACAACAGCAGCGCCACCGCCTCGGTCCGCCGCCACCCCGGCCTCTCCTCCCACCCCGACGTCTCCTGCAGGAACGAAATCCGCTCCGGGGCGTTCACCTTCAACCGAACAGAGTTCATCACCGACTGGAGGGGCCTCCTGTCCGGCTGCTTCGTCACCGATGTTTACACGAACCAGCAGGGCAACGTGGAGCGCCTCATCCCCCAGCAGCCCTGCCCGCCCCCGCCGCCCCCGGGGAAGCGCACGCTCTTCTCCGACGACTTCTCCACCGACGCCAACCACGACGGAATTCCGGACGGCTGGGTGCCCCTATTCGGGAACTGGGGCCTCAACAACGGCAGGCTCTGCAGCAACGGGGTCTCGCAGAACGACATCGCGGTGATCCAGCTCAACGGGACGCTCTTCAGCGGCGACATCGTCATGCGCGCCGACGCGGAGTCCCTCGGAGGGGCCTCCATCCTCAGCCCGCGCCTCGTGAGCCTTTTCCAGGACGCCCAGTCCACCCTCTACGCCATGGGCCACGTGCCGCCCAACCTCTCCTCCAACTTCCTGCCCTTCGCCGTTCCCTACGACACCCTCCTCTTCGTGGATCAGAACAGCTCCGCCTTCAACTTCACCGTCCTCCCTGTTCCCTCGGGTCTCCTCCCCGTCCGCAACCTCTCCGTCGCCATCAACGGCTCGGAACTTGACGGGTTCGTGAACGACCAGTCGGTGGGCGCCCATTCGCTGGTCATCTCCAGGCTGACCAGCGGCTCCATCGCCCTCGCCTCCGTCGGCGGGGACTCCTGCTTCGACAACGTGGCAGTGCTGGACCCGCCGCCCCCGAACCTCACCTTCCCCAACGGCTGCTTCGCGGCGACCCCGGCCCTGGAGAACGCCAAGTTCAACCTCTCCCTGTTCGGCAGCCGGGTCAACCTCACGACGCAGGTGCGGGCCCACCCTGGCATCCACTCCCAGCCGGCCCAGTCCTGCCGGAACGCGATCCGCGCGGGGGCGTTCGTGTTCAACCGCACGGAGGTGATCTCCAACTTCAACGGACTCCTGAGCGGGTGTTTCGTTACCGACGTCTACACCAACCGCCAGGGGAACGTGGAGCGGCTGATTCCCCGCCAGCCCTGCCCGCCCCCGTCGAACGTCCTCTTCTCCGACAACTTCAACGACGGCCAGTTCCTCGACGGCGACTGGCAGATTCCGGGCCAGATTCCGCCGAGGGGCTACCCCTCGGCCTCCACGGGGCAGTTGTGCGGCGGCCCCGTCTCCGGCCCCGACCCGACGCCTGGCTACCTGCTCTTCACCAATCGGACCTTCAACAAGTCGGTGAGGGTGGAGGCGGACACCATCCTCCCACCGGATTACGAGGGAGCCTTTGGCTTCGG
The DNA here is from genome assembly GCA_964486625.1 of uncultured Halobacteria archaeon. Lineage (GTDB taxonomy): Archaea > Halobacteriota > Syntropharchaeia > JACQPP01 > JACQPP01 > JAWCQZ01. The sequence continues at coordinate 274 of CAZANW010000007.1, read as the reverse complement.
GCTGAAGGTGCGCGAGGACACCGTCGCGCCCCACAGCAACTACGGGATCGGGGGGGTCGTCATCTCCAGTTCCTCGCTCCCATCGCCGGTCGCTATCCTCTTCACCTTGGTGGGCAGCCAGCTCGTGAACAACACCTCCACATCCCTCTCGGCGCTTCCCTCGAAACTGGCCCTGGAGGACGCCTCCGGGACCCTGAACTTTTACGCGGACGGCGTCCGCGTCCTCTCGATGCCCAACGAAATCCCCCCCGTGCTTACTTTTGAAGCGAGTCCG